>JADZCL010000405.1 GCA_020851615.1 Rubrivivax sp. | reverse complement strand
CGCCGGCGTGGGCTGCCCAGCAGGTCGTCTTCGAGATAGGGGTTGCGCTGCACGACCCAGATGTCGCCCAGCACCTCGTAGAGCATGCGCGCCGAGCGCCCGGTGCGGCGCTCCTCGCGCAGGCGGTTGAGCAACGTCCAGGCGTCCTCGCCGAGCAGGCGCAGCACGATCTCGCGGTCGGAGAACGAGGTGTAGTTGTAGGGGATCTCGCGCAGGCGCAGCGGTGCCCCATCAGCGGCAGTCGCGTGCGCAGCCGCGGCGGCCATCGCACTCGGATCAACTGGAAGCGGAGCATTCATGACGCAGCCGGCGATGCTAGCGCAGGCCAGACCACGCGCAGCGTCATCCACCGCCGCTGCGCCGGGGTAATCCCGGTTGCCGCGCCTTGCCCATCCGTGACAGAACCCCGCCTGTCAGCCAGATCGGGCCGCTGCCGGCCCGGCCTCCCGCTTCACCGCATCGAACAAACGGAGCCCGCATGTCCCGCCAACCCCTTGCCCTCGCCACCGTCGCTGCAGCGCTCTTCGTCACCGCATCCGCACAGGCGCAGACCCAGATCCAGTGGTGGCACGCCATGAGCGGACCGCTGGGAGAATGGGTGTCCGACCTGGCCAAGGAGTTCAATGCCAAGCAGAAGGACTACGTCGTCGTGCCCACCTACAAGGGCACCTACGGCGAGACGCTGACCGCGGGCATCGCTGCCTTCCGTGCCGGCACTGCCCCCGACATCCTGCAGGTCTACGAGGTGGGCACGGCGACCATGATGGCCAGCAAGGGCGCCATCAAGCCGGTGGCCGAAGTGATGACGACGGGCGGCGCGAAGTTCGACCCCAAGGTCTACATCCCCGCCGTGGCCGGCTACTACACCGCGCCCAACGGGCAGATGCTGTCGCTGCCCTTCAACAGCTCGACCACGGTCTTCTACTACAACAAGGACGCCTTCAAGGCCGCCGGGCTCGACCCGAACACCGCGCCCAAGACCTGGCCCGAGGTGGTGCTGGCTGCCGCCAAGCTCAAGGCCAGCGGCCACAAGTGCCCCTTCACCACGAGCTGGATCAGCTGGACCCAGCTCGAGAGCTTCTCGACCTGGCACAACGTACTGTTTGCGACCAAGAACAACGGCTTCGGCGGCACCGATGCCCGCCTGGCTTTCGGCTCGCCGCTGCACGCGCGCCACTTCGAGAACCTGGCCAACATGGCCAAACAGGGCCTGTTCGTCTACAAGGGGCGCGACAACAAGGCCGACGTCAGCTTCCCCTCGGGCGAGTGCGCGATGATCACCGCCACGTCGGGCCTGTACTCGCGCGTGTCCAAGGAAGCCAAGTTCGCCTACGGCATCTCCACCCTGCCCTACTACCCCGACGTGCCCGGCGCGCCGCAGAACACCATCATCGGCGGGGCCAGCCTGTGGGTGATGGGCGGCAAGAAGCCCGAGACCTACAAGGGCGTGGCCGCCTTCTTCAAGTACCTCTCGCAGCCCGAGGTGCAGTCGGCCAGCCACAAGCGCACCGGCTACCTGCCGATCACCACCGCCGCCTACGAGCTGACCGACAAGTCGGGCTTCTACAAGGAGCACCCCGGCACCGATGTCGCGGTGACGCAGATGATCCGCAAGACGACCGACAAGTCGCGCGGCATCCGGCTGGGCAACTTCAACCAGATCCGCACCATCATCGACGAGGAGACCGAGCAGATCTGGACCGGCAAGAAGACGCCCAAGGCTGCGCTGGACGCCGCCATCGAGCGCGGCAACGATCAGCTCAAGCGCTTCCAGGCCGCCAACAAGGGCTGATGCACCGCCGCTGACCGACGATGGCCGCCGAGAAGCGCGTCCTCTTCCGCTCGCGCTGGCTGCCCTGGCTGCTGCTGGGGCCGCAGGTGCTCATCATCGGCGTCTTCTTCTACTGGCCGGCGGCGCAGGCGCTGCTGCAGTCCTTCCAGCTGCAGGACGCCTTCGGCCTGGCGACCGAGTGGGTCGGCCTGGACAACTTCCGCACCCTGTTCGCGGACCCGGCCTACCTCGGCTCCTTCCGCATCACGGCGTTCTTCTCGCTGGCGGTGGCGGTATCGGGCATCGCCATCTCGCTGGCGCTGGCGGTGTTTGCCGACCGCATCGTGCACGGCGCGCTGTTCTACAAGACGCTGCTGATCGTGCCGTATGCGGTGGCGCCGGCGGTGGCCGGTGTGCTGTGGCTGTTCATGTTCTCGCCCACGCTGGGCGTCGTCGCCTGGGCGCTGGGCCGCCTGGGTCTGGTGTGGAACCCGCTGCTGGACTCCGGCCACGCGATGGCGCTGATCGTGATGGCGGCGGTGTGGAAGCAGATCTCGTACAACTTCCTGTTCTTCCTGGCCGGGCTGCAGAGCATCCCCAAGAGCCTGATCGAGGCCGCGGCGATCGACGGCGCGGGCCCCTGGCGGCGCTTCTGGAGCGTGCAGTTCCCGCTCCTGTCGCCGACCACCTTCTTCCTGCTGGTGATCAACATCGTCTACGCCTTCTTCGACACCTTCGCCATCATCGACGCCACCACCCAGGGCGGGCCCGGCCAGGACACGATGATCCTGGTCTACAAGGTGTTCAACGACGGCGTGAAGAACGGCGACCTCGGCGGTTCGGCGGCGCAGTCGGTGGTGCTGATGGCGATCGTCATCGCGCTCACCGTGGTGCAGTTCCGCTGGATCGAGAAGAAGGTGCAGTACTGATGGTCGAGCGCAACCTGCCGCTGACGCTGTTCAGCCATGCCGTGCTGTGGCTGGGCGTGGCGGTGGTGGTGTTCCCGCTGTACCTGGCACTGGTGGCAGCCTCGCACACGCCGGCAGACATCATCGCAGTGCCGATGCCGATGCTGCCCGGCGGCCACCTGCTGGAGTCGTTCCGCGCCGCGCTGCTGGGCGGCAGCGAGGGCGCGGGCTCCACCGCGCCGGTGGCACGCATGATGTGGATCAGCCTAGTGAGCGCGCTCGTCATCACGCTGGGCAAGATCGCGATCTCGCTGCTGTCGGCGTTCGCCATCGTGTACTTCCGCTTCCCGCTGAAGAACCTGCTGTTCTGGGCGATCTTCGTGACCCTGATGCTGCCGGTGGAAGTGCGCATCATGCCCAGCTACAAGGTGGTGGCCGACCTCGGCATGCTCAACAGCTACGCCGGACTCACGATCCCGCTGATCGCCAGTGCCACCGCCACCTTCCTCTTCCGCCAGTTCTTCCTCACCGTGCCCGACGAGCTGGTGGAGGCCGCGCGCATCGACGGCGCGGGGCCGATGCGCTTCTTCAAGGACGTGCTGCTGCCGCTGTCGCGCACCAGCATCGCGGCGCTGTTCGTGATCCAGTTCATCTACGGCTGGAACCAGTACCTGTGGCCGTTGCTGGTGACGACCAGCGAGGACATGTACCCGGTGGTGATCGGCATCAAGCGCATGATCGCCGGCGGCGACGCGGCCAACGAGTGGAACGTCGTCATGGCCACCGCGCTGCTGGCGATGATCCCGCCGGCGCTGGTGGTGGTGCTGATGCAGAAGTGGTTCGTCAAGGGTCTCGTGGATTCCGAGAAATAACGCGATGGGTTCCATCTCACTGAGGCAGGTCCAGAAGTCCTACGGCCAGGGTGCCAAGGCCGTGAAGGTCATCCACGGCGTCGACGCCGAGATTGCCGACGGTGAGTTCATCGTCATCGTCGGCCCCAGCGGCTGCGGCAAGAGCACGCTGCTGCGCATGGTGGCCGGGCTGGAGGAGATCAGCAGCGGCGAGATCGCCATCGGTGCGCGCGTCGTCAACCGGCTCGAGCCCGCCGAGCGCGACATCGCGATGGTCTTCCAGAACTACGCGCTCTACCCGCACATGAGCGTCTACGACAACATGGCCTATGGCCTGAAGATCGCCAAGGTGCCGAAGGCCGAGATCGAGCAGCGCGTACAGAAGGCCGCCCGCATCCTCGAGCTGGGCATGCTGCTCGAGCGCAAGCCACGCCAGCTCTCGGGCGGGCAACGCCAGCGCGTGGCGATGGGGCGCGCCATCGTGCGCCAGCCGCAGGTCTTCCTCTTCGATGAGCCCTTGTCCAACCTGGACGCCAAGCTGCGCGCGCAGACGCGCCTGGAGATCCAGAAGCTGCACGCCGAGCTTGGCGTCACCTCGCTCTTCGTCACGCACGATCAGGTCGAGGCGATGACGCTGGCGCAGCGCATGATCGTGATGAACGCCGGCCGCATCGAGCAGATCGGCACCCCCGAGGAGGTCTACCTCGAGCCCGCCACCACCTTCGTGGCCGGCTTCATCGGCAACCCGCCGATGAACCTGCTGCAAGGCCAGGCCGAGGGCACGCGCTTCACGGTCGAGGGCGTGACGCTGGCCCTGCCCCAGCCCGCGCCGCGCACGGGGCCGCTGCTGCTGGGCGTGCGGCCCGAACACGCCCTGATGCGCGCCGGCACCGAGAACGCCTGGCCGCTGACGGTGGAGATGCTCGAAATGCTGGGCGCCGAGCGACTGGTCTACGGCCGCCTGGGCAAGGCGCCCTTCACGCTGCGCATCGAAGGCACGCTGCCACCCCCGCGGCTGGGCGACACCCTGGCGCTGGCGGTCGCCGCCCAGCACCTGCACTGGTTCGACGCAGGCACCGGCGTGCGCGTACGACCCGCAGCGGGAACGGGGCCATCCGCATGAGCCTGGCCAGGCCCTGGCCCTACCCGCGCTGGCTCGCGCATCGGGGCGCGGGCACGCTGGCGCCCGAGAACACGCTGGCTGCGTTTCGCGTCGGCGCAGCACATGGCTGGCGCGGCTTCGAGTGCGACGTCAAGCTCTCGCAGGACGGCGTGCTCTTCCTCTTGCACGACAGCACGCTCGAGCGCACGACCAGCGGTTGCGGCACAGCCGGTGACCACTCCTGGCCGGCGCTGTCGCAACTGGACGCCGGCAGCTGGCACAGCCCGCGCTTTGCCGGCGAACCCCTGCCGACCCTGGCGGCGCTGTCGCGCTGGCTGCGCGCCAACGGCTACGCGCTCGACCTCGAGATCAAGCCCACGCCCGGCACCGAAGAGGCCACCGGCACTGCGGTGGCACTGGCAGTGCGCAGCTTGTGGGCCGGCGCCACGGTACCGCCCCTGCTGACCTCGTTTGCCCCCGAGGCACTGCGCGCCGCGCAGCGGGCCGCCCCGGAACTGCCACGCGGCCTGCTGCTGGACACGCTCGGCGCGGGCTGGGAAGACCTGAGCGCAGCGCTCGACTGCGCAGCGGTGATCACCAACCACGCGTTGATGGACGCCGCGCTGCTCGCCCGCCTGCACGCAGCGGGCCGACGGGCGCTGGTCTACACGGTGAACGAGGCGGCGCGGGCGCAGGAACTGCTCGCGCTGGGCGTGGACGGCATCGTCAGCGACGCCGTCGACCGTTTCGCGCCGGCCACGGCCTGAGCGCCTGTGCACCGCCTGGCGAACACCAGCACAAGGCGGGCTGCCATGACGGTGGCACCCGCACACGGGCCCGACATGCAATTCATCCCGGAGGTTCCATGACCAGGACCGGACGTTTCCTGCTCTACGGCGCCACCGGCTACACCGGCCAGTTGACCGCGCGGGCGGCGCAGGCGCAAGGCATGCAGCCCGTGCTCGCCGGGCGCGATGCGGCGCGCACGCAGGCCGTCGCCATGCGCCACGGCTTCGAGTGGCGCGCCTTCGACCTCGCCGATACCGCCCGCCTCGACGCCGCACTGCACGAGGTCGATGCCGTGCTGCACATGGCCGGCCCGTTCTCGGCGACGTCGCAGCCGATGGCGGACGCCTGCCTGCGCACCGGTCGGCACTATCTCGACATCACCGGCGAGATCGACGTCTTCGAGGCGCTCGCCGCACGCAACGGCCCAGCGCAGGCTGCCGGCGTGATGTTGCTGCCAGGGGTCGGCTTCGACGTCGTGCCCAGCGACTGCCTGGCCGCACACACGAAGCGCCGGCTGCCCGATGCGACGCGCCTGTTCATCGCCATCGGCGGACTGAATAAGTTGTCGCGCGGCACGGCCAGGACCAGCCTGCAGAGCATCGACCGCGGGACGCTTGCTCGGCGCGGCGGACGCATCGTGCGC
Source organism: Rubrivivax sp. (assembly GCA_020851615.1). Lineage (GTDB taxonomy): Bacteria > Pseudomonadota > Gammaproteobacteria > Burkholderiales > Burkholderiaceae_C > Rubrivivax. Next base: position 8,501 of record JADZCL010000405.1, on the reverse strand, counting down.
CTGCCCGATGTGCCACGCGCCGCCGCCGACTTCGGCGCCGGCGCGGTGCCCACGGTCGCCATGAGCTGGGGCGACGTCGCAACCGCCTGGCACTCGACCCGGATCGCCGACATCGACGTGCACTTCCAGCTGTCGCGCACGCTGGATCGCGTGACCCGCCTGGGCGCGCTCCCCCGCCGCCTGCTGGCAAGCCGCCTGGGCCAGCGCGTCGCACGTGCCGCCATCGCCCGCCTGCCCGAAGGCCCCAGCGATGCCGAGCGCGCGGGCGCCCGCAGCGTGCTCCTGGCGCAGGCCTGGAACGCGAGCGGCGTGCAGTGCCGCACACGGCTCTATACGCCCGAGGCCTACACGCTGACCGCGCTGACCGCACTGGAAATCACCCGGCGGGTCGTCGGCGGCGACTTCAAGCCGGGCTTCCAGACCCCGAGCCTGGCCTACGGCGCCGACTTCATCCTGCAGTTCGCGGACGTGAGGCGCGAGGATCTCGACGCATAGCGCCGTGCTCCAGCCGTCCGGGCACCGGGGCAAGCCATGACAGGCGGCGTGTCGACGCTGTGCTGCCCCGGTGGCAGCGCACTCATCCCAGCGTCGTCCATTCCGACTCGACTTCATCCAGCCCTGGCATGGCCTGCGGGCGCGGCAGGGCCCTGAGTTCGCGGATCAGCGGCAGCCGCCAGGCAACGACCGCCAGCACCAGCGACGTGACCGCCGCCACGCCCAGCGCCGCGCGCAGCCCGACGTGCTCGCCCACCCAGCCGCCCAGCAGCGAGCCCCCGGGCGCTGCCAGCAGCGAGAGCCAGCGCATGGTGCTCGTCATGCGGCCCAGCAGCGGCTCGGGCGTGACCGCCTGGCGCAGCGCCAGGAAGTTGATGAAGATGAACACGGCCCCCATCGTGAACAGCGCCATCATCAGCGCGAAGGCCGCCACACCCAGCGCATTGGGCGGGGCCAGCACCGGCAGCAACCACGCCACGCCGGTGATCCCGTAGCCGACCACCAGGCAAGGCCCGGGGCCGATGCGATGGCTGACGCGGCGACCCAGGACGCTGCCGGTGATGGTGCCCACACCCATGCCCATGTAGCACAGGCCTACCGTCTGCGCCGACAGCCCGAGCGTGCGCGTGGCCACCAGGATCTGCACCACCAGCGCGGCGTAGTGCGCCATCTGCCAGACCGCCATCAGGATCGCCAGCGTGCTCAGCACCGGAGTGTGGGCGACGAAGCGCAGGCCGGCCCGCAGGTCGGGCCAGAAGCGGGCATCGGGGGCGACGCGGATCTCCTCGCGCACGTGGACGCCACGCAGGATCCAGGCCGAGCCCAGCAGCAGCACGGCGTTGACCGACATCGCCCAGGGCGCGCCGAAGAGCTTGACCAGCAAGCCCGCAAAGCCCGGGCCGGCGACCTCCGCCCCCGAGGTGGCGAGCGCATTCTTCGCGTGCGCCTCGACCAGGCGCTGGCGCGGCACGACCTGGGTCAGCACGATCTGCGCCGCACTGCCGGCCACGGCATGCACCGAGCCGACTATGAAGGCCACCGCGTACAGCCAGCCCATGCCCAGCACCCCCAGCAGCCAGGCCACGGTGACACTGGCCGCGGCCAGGCCCAGCAGCACCTCGCCCACCAGATAGACAGGCAGCTTGCGCACACGGTCCAGCCACACCCCCGCCGGCAGCGACAGCAGCAGGAAGGGGGCCAGTTCGATGGCCGTCAACTGCCCCATCTGCGTGGGCGTGGCCTTCAGCAGCACGGCCGCAGCCAGGGGCAGGGCCAGCAGCATCACCTGGCCGCCGAAGGACGAGGTCAGGATGGACAGCCACAGGCGGCCGTAGGTGCGCTCACGCCAGAGGTCGCCCTCGGGCAGGTGCTTCAGCAGCGGTGCGAAGAGGGCGGCAGCGGCCAATCGCAGCTCGGGCAGGAATCAGGAACGGTAGTCGGCGTTGATGGTGACGTAGTCGTGCGAGAGATCGCAGGTCCAGACCTCGGTTTGCGCCGGGCCCCGGTGCAGGTCGACGCGCACGGTGATCTCACTGCCCTTCATCACGCGCTGGCCATCGGCCTCCTGGTAGGCCGGGTGCCGCCCACCCCGGGTCGCCACATGCACGTCGTCGAGGTACAGGTCGATCAGCCCCTGCTCGAGATCGGCAATGCCCGCGTAGCCCACCGCCGCGAGGATGCGCCCGAGGTTGGGGTCGCTGGCGAAGAAGGCCGTCTTCACCAGCGGCGAGTGCGCGATCGCATACGCCACCTGCCGGCACTCCGCGGCATCGCGCCCGCCCTGCACGCACACGGTGATGAACTTGGTGGCGCCCTCGCCATCGCGCACGATGGCCTGCGCAAGCTCGCGCGCCAGCCCCGCCACGGCGTCGGCCAGCAGGCGCCCGGCGGGCGAGTCCAGGCTCGTGATCGGCGCATGCCCGGCGCGCTGGGTCGCCACCAGCACGAAGGAGTCGTTGGTCGACGTGTCGCCGTCGATGGTGATGCGGTTGAAGCTGGCTTGCGCCGCCTGCTCCACCAGCGGCTGCAACAAGGCCGGCGCCAGCACTGCATCGGTGGCCACGAAGCCGAGCATGGTCGCCATGTTGGGGCGGATCATCCCCGCGCCCTTGGCGATGCCGGTGAGGGTGACCGTATGGCCATCGATCACCAGTTGCCGCGACGCGGACTTCGGCACCGTGTCGGTGGTCATGATGCCCTCGGCCGCTTGCGCCCAGTGCGCCGGCGCGAGATCGGCCACCGCCGCCGGCAGGCCGGCCTCGATGCGCTCCACGGGCAGGGGCTCCATGATCACGCCGGTCGAAAACGGCAGCACGGCCGTATCCGCAATGCCCAGCAGCCCCGCCACCGCGACGCAGGTGCGCTGCGCATGCGCCAGGCCCTGGGCCCCAGTGCCGGCATTGGCGTTGCCGGTATTGACCACCAGCGCGCGGATCGCCCCGCCTGCTGCCAGATGCCTGCGGCAGATCTGCACCGGCGCGGCGCAGAAACGGTTGTTCGTGAACACGCCGGCCACCGACGCGCCGGCATCGAGGGCAAACAGCACCAGATCGCGGCGCCCGGCCTTGCGGATGCCGGCCATGGCAGTGCCGATGCGCAGGCCGGCGATGGGGTGCAGGCGCTCGGCCGGGGTCGCTTGGTAGTTGACGGGCATGGGGGTCGATCGAGGCCAGACGGATGAGGGGGCGCAACGCCGGCGATTGTAGGAATCGCGCCGCCCCGCGTGCAGCGACGCGCCAACACCCCCCAATCGCGGGGGCTCTGGCTCTCGCTCAGGGTTTGCGCGTGGTGGTCTTGAACAGGTCATCACTAGAGTGAGAACTCCGTCACGACGCTGAACGACCCCGTGCGCGGCACGGACATGCCGGACGCTCCCATCCCCATTCAAGAAGGTAAACGATGAAAACGACATTGCGACGACTCGCAACCGCGCTGGCGCTGGCCGCCGGGCTGGGCGTGGCCCAGGCGGGAACCACGGTGCTTGACTTCGACACCGGGCTCGATGACAGCCTTGCGCTGTTCCCACCCCTGCTGGTCCACAACGACTTCCTGATCCAGGGCGACTACTTCCTCGGCACCGTGTCGACCAAGACCGGCGCCCAGGACGGCGATTTCGTCGGTGCCTTGGTCGACGGCAGCGACGTCGCCAGCACCTGCGCGAGCGTGGTGTGCCCGACCAACAACAGCACGCAGTTCCTGGCCATGCTCGATGACGGCCTGCCCTGGCTCGGGCGGCTGGATGGAGAGGCCTTCCAGCTCAAGAGCTTCGACGCCTCGTTCATTGCCGCCGCGGGCGTCACGGTGCCGAACGTCGCCATGCTGCTGCGCGTCTACGGGTTCTACGCCAACGGCAGCCTCAAGTACGAGGACGTGCTGGTGGGCGGCCCGACCAACGGCCAGCTCGGCTTCGCCTCGTTCGCGCTCAGCGACGCCTTTGCCAACGAGTGGTTCGCCGAGATCGACTTCTACGGCTACGCCTGCAACGCGCAGGGCAGCTGCAGCCGCTCCAACAACCTGGCGCAGTTCGCGCTCGACAACATCACGCTGGCCAGCCGCGTGCCGGAACCGGCATCGCTGGCGCTGGCCGTGATCGCCCTGGTCGGCGCCGGTGCAGCGCGCCGCCGCAGCCGCAGCGTCTGAGCCAGGTCGCACCCGAACCGGAGGAGAACTCATGAAGAAGCTCAATCCCCTCGCGCTGGCCGCCGTGCTGGTGCTGGCCGGCGCATCTGCCGGCGCCCTCGCGCAAGCGCGCAACCCCTTCATCGTGCAACTGGCCGGCGAGCCGGCAGCCACCTACAAGGGCACGGTCGCGGGCTATGCGGCGACCGCACCAACGGCCGGCGCACGTTTCAACGCCCGCACGCCGGCTGCGCTGGCCTATCGCAGCTACCTGGACAACCTGCAGCTGAGCGTGGCCGCCAGCGTCCCCGGGGCGCGCGTCAGCGTGCGCTACAACACCGTCTTCAACGGCTTCGCCGCCCAACTCACGGCTGCCGAAGTCGCCGCGCTGCGCGCCAATCCGAACGTGATCGAGGTCCACCCTGACCTGCCGCGCAAGCTCGAGACCATTTCGACACCGGCCTTCCTGGGCCTGTCGGCAGCGGGTGGTCTGTGGTCGCAGCAGGACGGCAGCGGTCGCGCGATCAAGGGCGAGGACATCGTCATCGGCATCGTCGACAGCGGCGTCTGGCCCGAGAACCCGGCGTATGCCGACCGTGTCGACGCCAATGGCAAGCCGGTCTTCACCGGCGGCACCCTGGCCTATGGGCCACCCCCCGCAAGCTGGTCGGGCAGCTGCATGGCCGGCGAAGGCTTCAGTCCGGCTCAGCACTGCAACAACAAGCTGATCGGCGCGCAGTTCTTCAACTCCGTCTTCGTCGCCCAGCAAGGCAGCAACAAGCACTGGACCGAGTTCTATTCGCCGCGTGACTCGGTGGCCGGCGCCACGGGCCATGGTGGGCACGGCTCGCACACCTCGTCGACCGCAGGCGGCAACGACGGCAACGACGCCACGCTCTCGGGCCCGCTCCCCGTGCCCCTGGGTCCGGCCTCGGGGATGGCGCCGCGCGCCCGCCTGGCGATGTACAAGGTCTGCTACACCTACATCGATCCGGGGGCAACCGATGGCACCGGCAGCAGCAACAGCTGCTACACCGGCGACAGCGTGGCGGCCATCGACAAGGCCGTTGCCGATGGCGTCAACGTCATCAACTACTCGATCAGCGGCAGCCAGACCAGCGTCAACGACCCGGTCGAGCAGGCCTTCCTGCGCGCGGCGTCGGCGGGCGTGTTCGTCGCCGCATCGGCGGGCAACAGCGGGCCCGCGCAGGCGGTGGCCCACGTCAGCCCCTGGCTGACGACGGTGGCGGCCTCCACGCACTCACGCGCCTTCGTGAGCAGCACGACGCTGGGCAACAGCGCCAGCTACAACGGGGCCTCGACCGCGCCCTACGCCGTGCCGCAGACGCCCTTGATCCGCGCCGAAGACGCCGGGCTGGCGGGTGCCGACCCGACCCAGCTCAGCCTGTGCTATTCCAACCCCGCGGTGCTCGATCCCGCCAAGGTCGCCGGCAAGATCGTGATCTGCACGCGCGGCGTGACCGCGCGCGTGGACAAGAGCCTGGCCGTGGCCAACGCCGGCGGGGTGGGCATGATCCTTGCCGACAACGGCTCGGGCCTGGTTGCCGATGTGCATTCGGTGCCCACCGTGCACGTCAGCCAGGCCGACGGCAACGCCGTCAAGGCCTACGCACAGGGCAACCCGGGTGCCACCGCGGCGATCGCCAAATTCACGCAAGGCACGCAGCCGGCACCGACGATGGCCGGTTTCTCCTCGCGCGGGCCCAACGCCGGCGACGCCAACATGCTCAAGCCCGACCTGACGGCGCCGGGTGTCGACATCATCGCTGCGGTCACCGCCGATCTCACCCAGGCGCAGCGCAATCAGGTCGCGGCCGGGACGCTGGTGCCCCCGGCGGGCTATGCGTCCTACCAGGGCACGTCGATGTCGAGTCCGCACGTCGCGGGTCTTGCCGCGCTGCTGAAGCAGGCGCATCCCAACTGGACCCCGCAGGCGATCAAGTCGGCGCTGATGACGACCGCCACGCTGACGCTCAACGATGGCCTGAGCGGCACCCAGAACGGGCAGCTGCCATGGTCGCAGGGTGCCGGGCACGTGGCCCCCAACAAGGCCTTCGACCCGGGCCTGGTCTACGACAACGACGCCAACGACTTCATCCGCTACCAGTGCAACGCCAACCGCTCGGCAGTCGTGCCGGCGTCGCTGTGCACGACGGTGGGCACGCTCGACCAGACCTACAACTACAACCTGCCGAGCATCACGGTGGGCGCCGTGCCGGGCACGGTCACCGTCACCCGGCGCGTGACCAACGTCTCGAACTCGCCGTCGACCTACACGGCAAGCGTCTCGGTGCCTGGCTTTGCCTGGGCGGTCACGCCTGGCTCGCTGTCGCTGCAACCCGGTGAGACCAAGTCCTTCACGGTCAAGTTCACCACCAACGGGGCAGCGGACGGCGTCTGGAGCTACGGGGCGCTGACCTGGACCGACGGCACCCACGTCGTGCGCAGTCCGGTCACGCTGCGCACCGGCAAGCTGATCGTCGCCCCCAGCGAGATCACCGGCACCACCGCCTCGGGCACCCGCCTGATCACCGTGCGGACCGGTTTTGCCGGCCGCATGGGCTCCTTCAAGGGCGGGTGGAAGCCGGTGACGATGGGCCCGACGGTGACGCAGTCGACCGCGCAGCTGAGCAGTGCGCAGTTCCTGGCCGACTGCCGCGCCGGCGTGGACACCGCGGCCATGAAGGTCTACCCGGTTTCCGTTGCTGCCGGGACAATGGTCGCACGCTTCGAACTGCGCCAGGTTGACACCAATTCGGCGAGCAACGACCACGACCTGCTGGTGCTGAACTCGGCCAACAACGCGGTCGGCTCGTCGGGCAACGCCGGTTCAGACGAGGCGGTGCAGCTTGTCAACCCGGCTGCCGGCAATTACCGCGTCTGCGTCCTGGCCTGGGACGGGCCGACGGCGAGTACGCACCAGCTCTCGAGCTGGGTGGTCACGCCGGCCGACGTCGGCGGCACGCTGAACGTGCTGCTGCCGGGCAACGCCGTGGTCGGCGGCACCGCCACCGTGGGCGTGAGCTGGAAGGGCCTGGCGCTGGGCGGGCGCTACCTGGGTGCCTTCACCCTGACCGACACGGCGGCCGCCCCGCAATCGACGACGGTGCTGCGGGTGAATCCGGGCGGCACCGTGCCCGCCCAGAGCGTCCAGGGCACGACGAAGTAATCCGCGGCGCACCAAGGCAAGGGGCGGCAGGCCAGCAGGTCTGCCGCCCCTTTTGTCGCTGGTCTTGACGACCCGCCGCGGCGGCCGGGCTTCAGCTCAGGCGACCGTGGCAGTGCTTGTACTTCTTGCCGCTGCCGCAGGGGCAGGGGTCGTTGCGGCCGACCTTGGGCACCTGTTGCGCAAGCGTCGTCGGGTCGGTGTCCTGCGATACCGAGCCATCCTCGTTGGGGTGCGTGTAGGTGACGTTGCCAAGCTGGCTGGCGCGCTGCTCGATCGCCGCTGCCGCCTCGCTCGCCTGCTCCTCCGATTGCACGCGCACGGTCATCAGGATGCGCGTGACCTCGTGCTTGACCAGGCCCAGCAGGCGCGAGAAGAGCTCGAAGGCCTCTCGCTTGTACTCCTGCTTGGGGTTCTGCTGCGCATAGCCGCGCAAATGGATGCCCTGGCGCAGGTAGTCCAGCGCAGCCAGGTGCTCACGCCAGTGGCTGTCCATCGTCTGCAGCAGCACCATGCGCATGAAGGGCGTGAACTGCTCGTTCCCCACGAGATCGACCTTGGCCTGGAACATCGCGTCCGCGGCCGCCTGCACCTTGTGCAGCAGGTCCTCGTCGGTGATGGAGTCGCTCTTCTCGACCTCCACCTGCAGGGCCACCTCGAGCTGCCACTCGTCACGCAACTGGCGCTCGAGCGCGGGCAGATCCCACTGCTCCTCGAGGCTGCCCGCGGGGACGTGCTCGCGCACGGTGTCGGCCATCGCGGCATGGCGCAGGTTGCGGATGATGTCGTCGAGCGACTGCGCCTCGAGGATCTCGTTGCGCTGCTGGTAGATGACCTTGCGCTGGTCGTTGGCGACGTCGTCGTACTCGAGCAGCTGCTTGCGGATGTCGAAGTTGCGTGCCTCGACCTTGCGCTGCGCGCTCTCGATGCTGCGGTTGACGATGCCGGCCTCGATCGCCTCGCCCTCGGGCATCTTCAGCCGCTCCATGATCGCGCGCACGCGGTCGCCCGCGAAGATGCGCATCAGCGGGTCATCCAGGCTGAGGTAGAAGCGACTGGCGCCGGGGTCGCCCTGGCGGCCGCTGCGGCCGCGCAGCTGGTTGTCGATGCGCCGGCTCTCGTGGCGCTCGGTGTCCACGATGCGCAGCCCGCCCTGCGCCTTGACCTGGTCGTGCAGGCCCTGCCATTCGGCCTTGAGCGT
>JADZCL010000404.1 GCA_020851615.1 Rubrivivax sp. | reverse complement strand
TCTACATCAGCCACCGCGGGCTGGAAGAGGTCTTCATCACGCCGCAGAAGGACAGCACCGGCTGGACGCCGCGCGACAACGACCCGCAGTTGGAGGCCGAACTGCTGACGCAACTGCTCAGCGCGCTTGGCGCGCGCGACCAGGTCACGGCGCGCACGGAAGTCGCCTCGGCGCCCGAGGTGCCGGCCCGTGCACGCGCACTGGCAGCGGCATCGACGCTGGAGGTCGACGAGCCCTTTGATCGTGCCTGGCGGCGCGTGGGCCTGGCGCTGGACCGCAGCGGCTTCACGGTCGAGGACCGCGACCGAAGTGCCGGCCTCTATTACGTCCGCTACGTCGACCCCAAGGCCGCGGCAGTCGACGAACCCAACTTCCTCGCGCGCCTGTTTGGGGCCAAGGGCCCGAACAAGGACCCGGTGCGCTACCGCGTCACGGTCAAGGGCAATGGCGACAAGAGCACGGTGGCGATCCAGACCTCCGCCGGGGCGGCGGAGACGGGCGCTGCCGGACAGAACATCGTCGCCCGCCTGCTCAGCGAACTGCGCTGACCGGGCGTTCCTGGCCCCGCGGCGGCGGGTGCCAGACGCGGTGAGAAGGCCAGAAGCACGAATGCCGCCCGAGGGCGGCATTCCTGCTTTGGGTGCGCGCCTGGCTTATTGCTTGGCAGCAGAGGCGGCAGCTTCGGCTGCGCCCGTCACCGCAGAGGCAGCGCCCGCAGCCGCACCGGCGACGGCAGAAGCAGCGTCGGTCGCAGCACCGGCCACGGCGGACGCGGCGTCGACCGCGGCAGAAGCGGCCTCAGCCACAGGCGCGGGCGCAGCGGCCGGAGCCGGCGCGGGGGCCTCTTCCTTCTTGCCACATGCGGCCAGCGCGACGGCAGCAACCAGGGAAGCCATCAGAAGCGATTTTTTCATCTGTATCCTCGACAGGAGTAATGAGTCAGGGTGGGTCAGGGTTTTCGGTCAGCGTGGGGCGCGTCTCGAATCCTTGCGGTGCGCTGCACCTCGGAACCCGTGCGTGACCCATCGAGCAGGCCAGCCAAGGTTGCAAGCTTGACTCGCCTTACCGCCTTGTCGCTGCCTAACCGATGATTGTAGTCAGACCTAGGGCAATCCCTAGAGCCCGATCGTGCTTACCGCAAACGCCGATTCGCAACGTTGCAAAAGCGCATCAATCTCGTCGCGCCATTGCCGCGCAGCCGCCTCATCCAGCACCAGGCGCCCGCGCCAGTGCTGGCTATCGTGCAGCTGCAGGCACAGGGCTTGGTCGTCGATGAGCAGCGTCGGCATGCGCATCTCCACGCCTTCCACGGGCGACCAGGCCTCGATCGCGTGCGCCCAGTCGCGCCGCCAGCGCACGAAACGCGGGTGCTGGCGCGGCATCAGGTCGTAGGTCCGCGCCACCAACGTCAGGCGTCGCTGCGGCAGCCGCAGCCACGCCGTCAGCGTCTGCAGCACCGGGGCATCGTCCAGCGGCCACGTCGCGAAATCGGGATCCAGCCAGTACAGACGCCGCACGCGCTGCGTCAGCGCGTACGTCATCGCCCAGCGCAATGCGGCATGGAAATCCTCGCGCGAACGCAGGGCCGAAGGCATTGGCGCCGGGCTTGAGTCGTCGTTCATGCGCGAACCCCCGGTTGGACCGGCGTGGCGGACGCAGCGGAAAGCCGCCGCCTCAACCCGCTTCGGCTGCCGCCGCATTGTGCTCCTGGCAGACCATGCGATCATCCCCGGATGCAAATCGAAGCCCCTTGCGTGGTAAGCCTCACCTGGGCACTGTCCGACGCCCAGAACCAGCCGATCGACGTGCTCGAGAACCCGGTGGAATTCTTCGTCGGCGGCGAGGATCTGCTCGAGCAGGTCGAGGCCGCGCTTGCCGGGCACGCGTGCGGCGCCGAACTCAGCCTGCAACTCGAGCCCGAGCAGGCCTTTGGCGACTACAAGCCCGAGCTCGTCTGCTTCGAGGCGCGCGAGCTCTTCCCCGATGTGCTGGAGCCCGGCATGGCCTTCGAGGGGCTGCCTGCTGGCGCAGCCACGGCCGACATGCCGGCCGATGCGATCTATGTCGTGACCGAGGTCTATCCCGCGCACGTCGTGCTGGACGGCAACCACCCGCTGGCCGGAATGGCCTTGCGGCTGCGCATCAAGGTGGTCGACGTTCGCGCCGCGACCGCCGAGGAGCGCACCGCCCGCAGCGTGGGCGCGACCAGCCCGCTGTCACTGCTGAATACCGCGCGCAGCCTGCAGGCCGACGGCGACGAGCTGCATTGAACCGGCGCGGGTCAGCCTCGCCCGGTCGATCCAAAGCCGCCTGCGCCGCGTGAAGAGGCGCCGAATTCGTCGACGCGACGAAACGCCGCCTGCACCACGGGCACGATCACCATCTGCGCAACGCGCTCAAGCGGCTGCACGGTGTAGGCACTGGTCGAGCGGTTCCAGCAGCTGACCATCAGCGGCCCCTGATAGTCGCTGTCGATCAGCCCGATCAGGTTGCCCAGCACGATGCCGTGCTTGTGCCCCAGACCCGAGCGCGGCAGCAGCAGGGCGGCCAGCGCTGGGTCGCCGATGTGCACGGCCAAGCCGGTGGGAATCAGCGCCGCCGCACCCGGTTCGAGCACGAGCGGTGCGTCCAGGCAGGCACGCAGGTCAAGCCCGGCGCTGCCAGGCGTCGCATAGGCCGGCAGTTGCCCGGCCATGCGCGCATCGAGCAGCTTGACCTCCACCGTCGTCATGCGGCGCGGGCCTCATAGCGCTCGGCCATCACGCGCACCAGTTCACGCGCCAGCGTGAGCTTGCTGGCGACCGGGAGTTCGACTTCGCCGTGGGCATCGACCAGCACGAGCTGGTTGTCGTCGCGGCCGAAGGTGGCCGGACCGAGATTGCCGACGATCAGCGGAATGCCCTTGCGTTGCAGCTTCTCACGCGCATGCCGCAGGAGGTCGTGGCTCTCGGCGGCAAAGCCCACGCACCACGGGCGCTGCTCGGGCGGCAGGCGCGCCACCGTGGCGAGGATGTCCGGGTTCTCGACCAACTCGAAGGCCGGCGGGCGCCCGCTGCCGTCCTTCTTCAACTTCTCCTCGCCCGCGCTGGCCGGGCGCCAGTCGGCCACGGCCGCAGTCGCCACGAAGATGTCGTGCCGCGGGGCCTGCGGCAGCACGGCGTCGTGCATCTGCCTGGCGCTGGTGACGTCGATGCGGCGCACATGCCTTGGCGTCGGCAGATGGACCGGGCCGGCCACCAGCGTGACCCGCGCACCGGCTTCAGCCGCCGCCCGCGCCAGGGCAAAGCCCATCTTGCCGCTCGAATGGTTGGTGATGCCGCGCACCGGGTCGATCGCCTCGAAAGTCGGACCGGCGGTGATCAGGATGCTGCGACCGGCCAGCAGCTTGGGCTGGAAGAAAGCCACCAGTTCGTCGCGCAGCTCGATTGCCTCGAGCATGCGGCCATCGCCAATCTCGCCGCAGGCCTGGTCACCGGCTGCCGGGCCCAGCACGAAGGCACCATCCCGCTGCACCTGCGCGACGTTGCGCTGCGTGGCTGGATGGGCCCACATCTCGCGGTTCATCGCCGGGGCCAGCAGCAACGCGCAGCGCGACAGTGGCCGCGCCAGGCACAGCAGCGCGAGCAACTCGTCGGCACGCCCCTGCGCAATTTGGGCGATGAAGTCGGCACTCGCCGGCGCCACCAGGATCGCGTCGGCGGCGCGCGTGAGGTTGATGTGCGCCATGTTGTTGGGCTCGCGCGCGTCCCACTGGCTCACCACCACGGGCTCGCCGGACAGCGCCTGCATCGTCACCGGCGTGATGAATTGGGTGGCGGCCTCGGTCATCACGACCTGCACCCGGGCGCCCGCACGAACGAGTTCGCGAAGCAGGTCGGCCGCCTTGTAGCAGGCGACACCGCCGGACAGACCCAGGACGATGCGCCGGTTCAGGAGTTCAGGCTGGCTGGACATGATTCGCCACTCTAGCAGCGCGGGCGCGGCACGCTTCAGGCCGATTGGCCATGGCACTTCTTGTACTTGAGGCCGCTGCCGCAGGGGCAGGGGTCATTTCGTCCGGGAACGGGTGCCACTCGCCGCGTCTGCGGTCGCGGGCCGAAGTCCAGCCACCACAGGCGCAGGTCCTGGATCGCAAAGCAGGCCTCGTCGAGCAGATCCTCGTGCGCGGGCAGTGCGCCCTTCCAGTACAGCTCGGCATGCACGGCCAGCGCCGCGGCGTCCGGGGCCAGCAGCAGGACCCGCACCTGCTGCAGCAGGTCTTCGTACTCGGCGCGGGCCAACGCGTCGGCCTCTGCGGGCGGGGCAAGGATGTCGGCAAAGTCGTCCAGGGCATCGAAGAAGCCTTCGGCCCAGAGCTCGCCCGTCTGCATCAGCGCAGCGTCCTGCGCTGAGATGCCAGCCTCGCGCATGGCCGCCGCACGCTCTGCGTCGTCCCACAGGGCGACCATGGGTCGCAGGCGCACCGCTTCGGGGTTGTCCAGCAAGGCCTGTGCATCCAGATGATTGACCAGCACGCGCAGTCGGGCCTGCAGCACCGCGCGGGCCATCGCCTCGTCTTCGGGGTCGGCAAAGGCGCGCGTGAAGGCGTCG
>JADZCL010000403.1 GCA_020851615.1 Rubrivivax sp. | reverse complement strand
GCGCGCCAGGTGCCGGTGTGGATGCTTTCGGTGGTTGCGGTGGTCCAGATCGGCGGCACGGGCAGCGGTGCGTTCATCGCGGCGTCTCCTGCAGCTGCCGCTCCGCAGCCGCGTAGCCGCTGCGCACGGCAGCGATGTTCTCGTCATGCAGGCGCGGCGACATGGCCACCACGGTGCGTTCGAGCGTCGGCAGGCTTGGCGCCGCCAGTGCACGGCACAGTGCCCCCAGCAGGGCCGAGTTGACGATCCGACCCAGCCCGTGCGCGCGGGCGATTCCCAGTCCGTCGACCGGCAGCACGCGCCGCCCGGGCAGCGCGGCGGCGAAGTCGGCCGCATCACGCGCCGAATTGACGACGATCAGCGTGTGCTCGTGGGCGCAGGCAAGCAGACGCCCCTCGAGCAGGCTGGCGTCGAAGCAGAGGATGGCGTCGGCCTGCTCGATATCGCAGCGCACGCGGATGGGGCGCTCGTCCACGCGCAGGTAGGAGCTGACCGGCGTGCCGCGACGGGCGCCGCCGTAGCTGGCGAAGCACTGGACCTGCAGGCCTTGCGCGAAGAATGCCGCGGCGAGCAGGTTGCCTGCCGTCTGCGCGCCCTGCCCGCCGCGCCCCTGGATGACGATCTGCCGCATGCCAAGTCCTCCTCGCCTGCGGGTATGTGGCGGCCGGGCCGGGCCCGACCGCCGCGGACTCAGCTGTGCAGGGCCTGGTACTTGGCCAACAGCTGGTCGCGCGTCTCGACGTGGTTGGGATCCTGCTCGATGCAGTCGGCAGGGCACACCAGCTTGCACTGGGGCTCGTCTTCTGCGCCTACGCACTCGGTGCAGCGATCGGGGTCGATGAGGTAGATGTCGCCTTCGCTGATCGCCTGATTCGGGCACACCGGGCGGCAGGCGTCGCAGGCAGTGCAGGTGTCGAGGATGATGAGTGCCATGGTCTTGCTCTCCAGAGATAGGGCCCGCGCCCTGCGCGGGGTCGGATGCGTGGGCGATGATGCACGGGGCCGGCAGTGGCCCCGGTGCAGGCATCAGGCGGCGGCGGCCTCCAGCGCGTTGAGCTTGGCGTGCCGATAGGCGCCCCAGAGCGCTGCACCGATCGCGCCGGCGTAGATCGAGTCGGTGTGCGAGCGCACTTCGACGTTGACCTTCTCGTTGGCCATTTCTTCCTGGATCGCCGCCAGCAGGCCGCCATCCAGCGCCAGGCCGCCGGTGAGCAGGGTGACACCGCTCTTGACGCCCGTGACCTTGAGCAGCTTGACGATGCGCGAGGCCATCGAGACGTGGATGCCCTTGAGGATATCGGGCGTCGAAATCGCGCGGCTGACCATGTTGATGACGTCGGTCTCGGCCAGCACGGCGCAGATCGAGCTGACCTTCTCCGGATCCTTGGCCGACTTGGAGAGGTCGCCGATGTCCTCGACCGCCACGCCCAGGTAGCGCGCGATGTTCTCGAGGAACTGGCCCGACCCCGACGCGCACTGGCTCGTCATCTTGTACGCCAGCACCTTGCCGCGCTCGTCGATGCTGATGGCCCGCCCGTTGAGCGCGCCGATGTCGACGACGGCACGCGCCTGCGGGTCCAGGTAGACGCCGCCGCGTGCGTGCGTGGTCATCGAGTAGAAGTGGCCGGTCGAGAACTTGACGTTCTCGCCCTCGCCGGTGGTGGCCACGTAGGCCACGTCCTCGGGCTTGAGGCCGGCGTCGGCGAGCACGCCTTCGTAGCCCTCGCGCGCCAGCGTCAGCGGGTCGCGGCGGCGGATGCGCTCGCAGCGCTTGGCCAGCCATTCGATGCGCCCGTCGTCATGGGTGCGAAAGAGCACGGTCTTGACGGCGCCGGAGCCGATGTCGATGCCGATCGTGGTGGTCATGATCTGGGTTCTCCTGCTCGGGTTGCGGTGGGGGCGCTCAGGCTCGCGCCTCGGCCGTCTTGCCTTCCTCGACGACGGCACGCCAGGCGAAGGTCGCGCCGCCGAGGGCCCCGGTGTAGATCGAGTCGGGATTGATGTTGAGCGTGAGCTTGCCGTAGTTCTCCTCGACGAGCTCGTTGAGGGCCTTCACCGCCGCCTCGTTCTTGGCCACGCCGCCGGTGAAGGTGAACTCGTTGCGGATGCCACCCGAGCGCGCAAGGATGGACATCGCGCGCAGGATGATCGAGCGGTGCAGCCCGGCCATGATGTCCTCGCGCTTGTCGCCCAGCGCCAGGCGGTCGCGCAACTCGGCGCCGGCGAACACGGTGCAGGTGCTGTTGATGCGCACGGCCTTGGTGCTCTTCATGGCCAGGGGCCCGAGCTCGTGCAGGCCCATGTTCATCTCGTCGGCGATGTAGCCGAGGTAGCGCCCGCAGCCGGCCGCGCAGCGGTCGTTCATCTGGAAGCTCTCGACGATGCCTGCCGGGTCGACCTGGATGGCCTTGGTGTCCTGGCCGCCGATGTCCAGCACCGTGGCGGTGCCGGGGTACATGACGTGTGCGCCCAGGCCGTGGCAGAGGATCTCGCTGCGCACGTGCTCCTTGGAGAAGGGCAGCCGCGCGCGGCCGTAGCCGGTGCCCACGACGTAGGTCTCCTCCATCTGCGTGTCCAGCACCTGCTTGATCGGCGCGGCCACCGCGTCGCGCTTGTTCTGCGTATGCGGCAGCGCGATGAAGGTGCGCTCCAGTGCCGCCAGCAGGTGGCGGCGCACCGAGTCGGTGTAGACGCGGTTCTCGACCTCGATGATCGAGCGGTCGAAGAGGTTGAGCAGGTAGTCGTAGGGCATGGCCATGGACTTGGCCACTTCCTCGCCGATGGACAGGTACTGGCTGCCCGCGATGTCGCGGAAGAAGTCGCTCTTGCGCCGCGCACCGGGGGCGAACAGCTCGGGCGCCTCGATGGTGAGGCGCTTGAAGACCTCGGTCAGGGCCTCGGCAACCGGCCCGTCGAACTTGGAGTTCTCCAGGTTGCGGTTGCAGGTGGCCTCGAGGTCGACGAGCTGCTCGAGGTACTGCTCGGCGCGGAAGTCACGCTCGAGCTGGCCCAGGAAGTCCTCCAGCGAGCCGTTGAGCGCACCGCTTTGCTGCAGCGCGCCGCGGAAGAGGTGGAAGCGGCCATTGATCAGGGCCTCGGTCTTGGCGACGGTGGCCGCGGTGTCGTAGTTCGAGCGCGAGTTGGTGATCCCGCGGCCGAGTACGTTCTGGTTCTCGTCGATGACCACCGCCTTGGTGGTCGTCGAGCCGAGGTCGATGCCGATGAAGCAGCGCATGGTTGTCTCTCCTCGTGCAGCGGGTTTCAGTGGGCGCCGGCCAGTTGGGCGGTGCGCTTTTGCTTGACCATCTGGAAGTAGCTCTCGAGACGGTTCTTGACGTTGGCCGCCGAGAAATAGCGCGGGTCGACAAGGTCGGTCTCGATGAAGGCGGCCGGCTTGCCGGTGCGCTTCTCGACTTCACGCAGGATCAGCAGCTGTCCGGCCGAGAAGCTGTTGCAGCTCTTGATCGAGTTGATCAGCAGCCCATCGGCCTGGTAGTCCTCGATGTACTTGCAGATCATGTCCACGCGCGAGGGCAGGTTCAGGTTGGTATAGCAGCCCAGGCAGTACTCGGCCAGCGACTCCAGCGGGTGGTCGGGGTCGTGGCGGAAGCCGAAGTCGTAGAGGCCGCCGACCTTGGCGTAGGTGGACGACACGACCACGGCGCCTTCGTCGTAGAACATCTTCCAGAAGTCGCGGAAGTGCGTCCAGTTCGGCGGACCTTCGACGATCAGGCGGTACTTCTCCTCGCCCATGTCGCCGTCGGGCGTGACCGGACCCTTGCCCTGGCGCACGCGCTCCTCGATCTCGTTGCGCAGCACACGGTAGTACTCGCTGGCCTCGGGGGTGCCGCGGAAGGCGGTGAAGATGGGACCGATGTAGTACACGGCGCCGAAGTAGCCGTCGATGGGGCTGGGGCGGTTCTTGGCCGACTGCAGCACCTTCACCAGGTCCTCTTCGGCCTTGGCCGACTCCTTCATGTACTGGCGCAGGCGGTCGATGTCGAACTTCACGCCCGAGACGCGTTCCAGCGTGGGGATGACCTCTTCCTTGAGCTGGCGCACGACGTAGTCGCGCATGTTCGGGGCGATCTTGCCCTCGCCCTGGTAGGGCACGTGCAGCATCACCGTCTCGCAGCCGTACTTGTGGCGGATGAGCTCGAACCACTTCATGAAGGTGAAGCAGCCGGTGTAGCTGAGCAGCAGCACGTCCGGGCGCGGCAGCGGGTCGCCCGTGGGGCCGATCTCGCCGCCCTGCATCATGCCGAGGTCCGCCTTCACGTAGGTGCAGACGTCCTCGGAGTGGCCGTCGCGCTCGGCGTCCATGATGAACTTGCCGCTCTTCTTGCGCATGCCGTTCTGCAGCGCATTGGTCTCGGGCAGGCTGCGTGCGAAGTCGAAGCACATCAGCAATTCATTGAGGTTGCCCGGAACGAAGGTCGCCGCCACCTTGCGGTTCTGGCTGTGGGCTTGGGCCAGATCCATGTAGTTGGCGTTGATCATCTCCTTCTGCAGCCACATCGCGTCCTCTTTGAGGACGGCGGGCTTCTTGGCAGCGGCGGGGGCTGGGGTGTTCATGTGGTCTCCTGTCTCGTGCGTTGCGGGCGCTTCAGGCAGCGTTCCAGAGCTTGATCGAATCGGCGAAGGTGCCAGCCTGCTCGCGCACCGGCGCCATCTGGCCCGTGTTCTCGGCGTACTTGAAGGCCGTGTAGGGCACGCCGTGCTTGGCCATCACGTCCTGCAGCATCGGGCGCTCGAGCAGCGCCGGGTCGCAGAACGAGGGAGCCGCGAAGATCACGCCTTCGGCGTTGCCGGTCTTGACCTGCTTGAGCAGGAACATGCCCTTTTCCTCGCGCGTGGCGTCGTACTTCGCCGCGGTGGCCGCACTGCGGTGCAGGAAGGCCTTGGAGAGCTCCTCCAGCGGCTTGCCGTCGGCAGGCACGTCGTCCAGCAGCCAGCGCGTGACGAGCATGAAGTCGTCGTCGACGATGTAGCAGCCGGCCATCTCGACCGACTTGATGAGGGCCAGCGGCGGCTGCTCGCAGAAGCTGCCGTTGATGACCACACGGGCGTTGTCACGCCGGGGCCGCGCGACTTGCTCGGCGGCCGCGAGGTAGTCGCGCACGAGCTGGGTGTGCTCCTCGACGGGCAGCACCATGCCCGCGCGCAGCAGCAGGTAGACCTCGGACGTGGGCGCCTGCCACGGCTTGGCCGCACGGTAGGCGTAGAGGTCGCGGATGGCCTGCCGGTTCTCGTTGAAGACGGCAATCGAGGCGTTCAGCTCGGCGTCGGTGATCGGGCTGCCGCGCAGGCGGCCGAGGTCCTCGCGGATGTGCTGCATCTCCTCCTGGTAGAAGAGGCCGCCAACGCTGTCGCGGTAGTTCTGCGGCACGTCGACGTAGCGCACGTACTTGTCCTTGAACAGCATCTGCCACATGCCCGAGAGGTTGCGGATGACGTCGCAGATGCTCGGGAACAGCATGCCGTCCAGGCAGTCCAGGCGGCCAGTGAGGCCCAGCTCGATCGTCGAGCGCGGGATGCGGCAGATGTAGCTCTGGTAGTAGGCGTCGCCCTGGATGACCTCCATCTGGTCGCCACCCCCGAGGATGCCCACCGAGAGCATGCCTGCGGCGTGGATCAGCTCGCGCGGGACGTAGACCGGCATGTAGCCGATCGCCTTGCGGCCGGGGACGGCCGCCTTCCACTGTTTGACGCTTTCGAAGTGCAGGTCCTCGAACAGCGCTTCGCAGCGCTGCACGATGCGGGTGACTTCGGGCAGGGTCGTGCTCATCAACGGTGCTCCCAGGTTGGTGCGCGCTT
>JADZCL010000402.1 GCA_020851615.1 Rubrivivax sp. | reverse complement strand
TCTGCGTCGAGCGCGGCTGGCGCTTCACGCTGGTCATCTTCTGCATCATCGTGCCCTACTTCACCAGCGTCATCGTGCGCACCTACTCCTGGATGGTGCTGCTGGGCCGCAACGGCGTCATCAACCGTGCTCTGGTCGAGACAGGCCTCGCCGAGAAGCCGCTGGCGCTGATGTACAACAAGCCCGCCATCGTCCTGGCCATGAGCTACGTGCTGCTGCCCTACATGGTGCTCACGCTCTACGCGGCGATGCGCGCGGTCGACCCCGCGCTGCTGCGTGCGGCGGCCAGCCTGGGCGCCAGTGGCCGCTACGCCTTCCGTCATGTCTTCCTGCCGCTCACCATGCACGGCGTGCTGGCCGCCTGCCTGATCGTCTTCATCCTGGCCCTGGGCTTCTTCATCACGCCCGCACTCATGGGTGGGCCCGCGGACGTGATGATCGCCATGCTGATCGAGCGCGCCGCCGAGGTCACGCTGGACTGGCGGCTGGCGGCCATCCTCTCGCTCGTGCTGCTGTCGGCCACGCTGGTGCTGTACGCACTCTATTTCCGCTTCGCCGATGCGCAGCGGCTGCTGCGCGGAGCCTGAGCGTGGATGCCACCGCACCGCGACCGTCGCCCTGGTGGCTGAACGCCATCGTGTGGGTCGTGAGCCTGGTGCTGATTGCGCCGATCGTGATCGTCATCGTGGTCGCGTTCTCCGGCGGCGAGTACCTCAAGTTCCCGCCTGACACGCTCTCGCTGCGCTGGTTCCGCACCTTCCTGGGCGATGCGCGCTGGCGTGAGTCCATCCTCTTCAGCCTGCGCATTGCCGCCATCGCCTGCGCCTTCTCCACCGTGATCGGTTTCCTGGGCGCCTATGCGCTGGTGCGCAGCGGCCTGCGCGCCAAGACCCTGGTGCTTTCGCTGCTGCTGACGCCGATGATCGTGCCTTCGGTCGTGACGGCGATCGCGATGTATTTCATGTCGGCTGCCGTGGGCCTGGTCGGCAGCACGCTGTGGCTGGGCTTCTGTCACGCCGTGATCGCCCTGCCGGTCGTGCTGCTCATCCTGCTGTCCACGCTCAACGGCGTCGACGTCAACCTCGAGCGTGCCGCGGCGAGCCTGGGTGCGGGCAGGCTGCGCGTGTTCACGCGCATCGTCGTGCCGCTGGCCGCACCCGGCCTGACGTCAGCCGCGCTGTTTGCCTTCCTGACGTCGTTCGACGAACTCATCATCTCGCTCTTCCTGGCCGACATCCGCATGCAGACCCTGCCGGTACGCATCTGGAACAGCCTGCAACTGGACGTGCAGCCGACGATCGCCGCCGTCAACGCCTTCCTGATCGCCGTCACCGGCACGGTCCTGCTGGTCGAGGCTGGCGTGCGGCGTGCGCGGGCGCAAGGCGTCGGCCCGACCCGCTGAGCGCCCGCTGACGCTCGACAGAGGCCCCTCTTCTCCCACGGGAATCAAGATGCTCCCAACCGCATCCCCCCTGCCCGCCGGTGCCACGACTGCGCTTGCCATCTGGCTGGCGCAGATGCGCCTGCAAGACCTCCCCGCCGAGGTGGTCGAGCACGTCAAGTGGTGCCTGATCGACACGATAGCCTGCGGCCTGGGCGGGCGCCGCAGCGCGGAGGCCCAGGCCCTGATCACCCTGGCCCGCACCACCGGCGGCGGCGCAGGCGGCCACACCATCTTCGGCGAGTCGGGAGACTTCGGCATGCTGCAGGCCGCACAGGCCAATCGCGTGCTGATCAACATCCTCGACTACGACGATACGGTGATCGGCACCGGCCACATGAGCTCGGTGGCCGTCGCCGCCGCGTTGGCACTCGGTGAACAGCGCCACAACGACGGCGCGGCGCTCCTCACCGCACTGGCTCTGGCCTACGAGATGCCGCTGCGCCTGCGCCAGGCCGTGAATCCCACGCTGGCCGCCTTTCGGGACCGCTTCGAGCGGGTCGACAGCGGCGTGCACTTCTGCGCCACCGTCGCCTGCGCGCGGCTGCTGGCGCTGGATGCGGCCGGCATGGCCGACGCACTGGGCCTGACGGGCCACCTGCGCCCCTGGCACGTCACCTCACCGCCGATGAGCACGCACGGCATGTCGCGCTGGTTCAAGGTCACGCAGGGCGACACCGTCGTTGCAGGCATGCAGGCAGCGCTGCTGGCTGCGCAGGGCGTACAGGGCGATCGCACGATCTTCGATGCCGAGCGCTTCTACGCCGAGCATGTGGGCTCGGACCGCTACGACACGGCACCCCTGCTGCTCGGGCGCGAAGGGCCCTACCTGCTGCTGGGCATCGGTTTCAAGGCGCAGCCCTGCTGCCGCCACGCCAGCGCCTTCGCTGACGCGCTGGCCAAGGCACGCACCGAGCACGGCCTGGACCTGCGCACGCTGCGCCGCGTGCGCGCCCTCACGCACATGTGGACGCAGGAGAACCTGGCCATTGCGCAGCCGCAGCACATGATCGGCGCCCAGTTCTCGCTGCCGCACGTGCTGGCGATGGTGATGCTGGACATCCCGCCGGGGCCGCTGTGGTACAGCGACGAGGCGCTCTTCGGCGAGCAGGCCCGGGCCCTGCGTGAGCGTGTCGAACTCGTCCGCGACGACGAGGCGCAACGCCACTACGACGTCGAGAAGCGCT
>JADZCL010000401.1 GCA_020851615.1 Rubrivivax sp. | reverse complement strand
TGCGCCGGCACGAACTGGTGGAGAGCACGCGCGGGCCCGGCGGCGGCTATTCGCTGGGCCGCGCGGCAGGCGAGATCACCGTGGCCGACATCATCGTCGCGGTCGACGAGCCGATGGACGCCACCAGTTGCGGTGGCAAGGAAAACTGCCGTGGCGACCACTCCGGCAAGTGCATGACGCACGACCTGTGGACCAGCCTCAACGCAAAGATGATCGAGTATCTCGACTCGATCTCGCTGAAGAAGCTCGTCGACGAGCAGCTCGCCAAGGGCGTGACACTGGACGAAGCGCCGGTCAAGCGCGCCATTTCCAGCCAGCCCGTCGTCAAGCCGATCAAGGTGACGGCGCCGAACTCGGTGTTCGCCCTCGGCTCGGCGCTGCGCAAGTGATGCCCCGCTGATGGGCGCGGGCCGTGGGCCGCGCGGTGCCCGGTGACTGTGGCGCCCGCCATCTACCTGGACAACGCGGCGACGACTGCCGTCGATCCGCGCGTGGTCGCATGCATGCTGCCGTGGCTGCATGCGCAGTTCGGCAACCCGGCCTCGCGCGGGCATGCCTTCGGCTGGGCGGCACAGGAGGCCGTGGAGCAGGCACGCGCCGACGTCGCGGCGCTGGTCGGCGCCGGGGCGGCCGATATCGTCTGGACCAGCGGTGCGACCGAAAGCAACAACCTGGCGTTGAAGGGGGCGCTGTTGTCGGCGCACGCGCGCGGTCGGCACCTGGTCACCGTGGCCACCGAGCACAGCGCCGTGCTCGATACGGCACGGGCGCTGCAACAGCAGGGCATTCGGCTCGATGTGCTCGCGGTGGATGCAAGCGGCCTGCTCGACCTCGACCGCTTGCGCGATGCGCTGCGTGGCGACACCTGCCTGGTCTCGGTCATGCTGGTCAACAACGAGATCGGCGTCGTGCAGGACGTTGCCGCCATCGGTGCGCTGTGCCGTGAGCGCGGCATTCTCCTGCACGTCGATGCCGCGCAGGCCACCGGCAAGCTGCCGATCGATCTGCGCCATCTGCCCGTTGACCTGATGAGCCTGACGGCTCACAAGACCTACGGTCCCAAGGGCATCGGGGCGCTTTTCGTGCGCCGCAACCCGCCCGTGAAGCTGGCTGCGCAGATGCACGGCGGCGGCCATGAACGCGGGCTGCGCAGCGGCACGTTGGCGACGCACCAGTGCGTCGGCATGGGTGAGGCGTTCCGGCTCGCGCGGCTGGAGATGCAGGCCGAGTGCGCCCGCGTGCGTGGGCTGCAGCGGCGGCTGCTGGCCGGCATCGATCGCCTGGGCGGGGTGCGGATCAACGGCGACCTCGCGCAGCGCGTGCCGCACAACGTCAACGTGAGCGTGGACGGAGTCGACGGGCCGGAGCTGTTGCAGGCACTCGAGGGCGTGGCGGTGAGTTCAGGCTCGGCGTGCGCCTCAGCCAGCCTCGAGCCCAGTCATGTCCTGCGCGCGCTGGGTTGCAGCGACGAGCAGGCGCATGCGTCGCTGCGCCTCACACTGGGCCGTTTCACGACTGCCGATGAGATCGACGTGGCGATCTTGCGGCTTCGGGACGGCGTGCTGCGCCTGCGGCGACAATGAACCCCTGATCCAGCGAGGAAGACGACCGTGGCCATCACGATGACCGAAGCGGCTGCACGCCGCGTCAACCGCCATCTGGCGCAACGCGGCAAGGGCGTGGGCGTGCGCCTGTCGATCAAGCCCACCGGTTGCTCGGGCCTGTCCTACCAGTTCGAGTATGCCGACGAGGCGCTGCCTGGCGAGATCGAGTTCGAGACGCGGGGGGTCAAGCTGCTCGTCGACCCGAAGAACCTGCCATTCGTCGACGGCGCCGAAGTCGACTTCGTGCGCGAAGGGCTCAACGAGAGTTTCAAGGTCCGCAATCCGCTCGAGAAGGACCGCTGCGGCTGCGGCGAGTCGTTCCGCGTCTGACTCGGCGGGCGGGGGCCCGGCCTCAGCGAGCCGCTGTCCGCACGCGTGCTGAGGCACGCTTGGTGCGGGCCGGCACGTGCTTTCGCGTGAGCCGGGTTGCCGTGCTCGCGCGGGCTGGCAGCAGGATGGTGACGAGCTGGCCCGGACGCAGGCTGGCGTGCGCCGAGATCCCGTTGGCAGCGGCGAGTGAGGCGGCGGTCATGCCGTGCCGCTTGGCGAGTGCCGCCACCGTGACCGGCCGTTTGCCGCGCACCTTCACCTGCAGCCGGCGTAAGGGCCGGGGTTCGGGCGCAAAGGCGATGGTGGCCGTCTCGGCGACTGCCTCGGTCACATCGGCATGGCGGGCGCTGCGCGGCACGAGCAAGGTGGAGCCGGCCTTGACCAGCATGCGTGCGGGAATGCGGTTGACCTCACGCAGTTCTTCTTCGGTCATGCCCACCAGGTGGGCTGCTTCCTTGGGCTTGATCGTCCGTGGCGCAACCCAGGCTGTCCAGCTGGCCAGCGTGCCGCGGTGCGAGTTCAGTGCACGCAGAAAGCGGTTGGCCTGGTCGTAGGGCAGCAGGACCTGGGGCGTGCCCGCAGCCAGGATGACGGGCTTGTTGTGCTGCGGATTCAGCTGGCGGAACTGCTCCAGCGTCAGCCCGGAGAGCTGCGCCGCAAGTTCGACGTCGATGTCGCGTTCGATGGCGACGGTGGTGAAGAAGGGGTGATCCTCCAGCGGTGGCAGCACCAGGCCGAAGTCCTGCGGCCGGCTGACGATGTTCTTGATGGCCTGCAGCTTGGGGACGTAGTTGCGCGTCTCCTCGGGCATGCGCAGGTCCTGGTATCCGCTGCCCAGGCCGCGCTTGGCGTTGCGCGCCAGTGCCCGCTGGACGTTGCCCTGGCCCCAGTTGTAGGCGGCAAGCGCGAGCTGCCATTCGCCGAACTGGCCATGCAGGCGTTGCAGATAGTCCAGGGCTGCGCGCGTCGATGCGAGGATGTCACGGCGATCGTCGCGGAAGATGTTCTGCGTGAGCTCGAAATCGCGGCCGGTACCGGGCATGAATTGCCACATGCCGGCTGCGCGCACGACGGAAAGCGCCTGCGGATCGAATGCGCTCTCGATGAAGGGCAGCAGGGCGAGATCGCTGGGCATGCCGCGGCGATCGATCTCCTCGACGATGTGCCACAAGTAGCGCGCACCCCGCGCGGTCATGCGCTGCACGTAGTCGGGCCGCTGGCTGTAATACTGCTCCCACTTGCGCACCAGCTCGTTGTCCAGGTCGGGCATCGCGAACCCGGCGCGCACACGCGCCCAGAGATCGCCCCGCGCTGCGTCGTCGAGCGGGTCCAGCCGGCTGCGTACCGGTGCGGCTTGCGGCGGCCGCGGCTGTTCCTGCGCAAGCACCCCCCCGGCGCTGGCCACCGGAACGGCGGGCTCGGTCATGGTCGTCGGCGGTGGAGCAGGGGGCGGTGGTGGAGCGGGGGGCGCAGGGGCGACGGTTGGGGGCGGCGCCGTGGCGGGTTCGATGCTTGCGCAGCCGCCCAGAGCCACCAAGGTCAGGAGAAGGGCTGCGGCAAGAAGCCGTGGCGGGGAGGTCAGGGAGGTCATCGAAAGCGGTTCTTCCATTCGCGCAGGGCCGCGAACACGTCGACCGGCGTGCGGCCGGCAGTGCCTTGCGCACGAGCGGCCGCGATCACGTCGGGCTCGCTGCAGCGCAGGAAGGGGTTGATGCGCAGCTCCAGCGCCAGCGTCGAAGGCAGCGTGGGCTGCCCCTGTTCGCGCAGTGCCCGGCAGTGCTGGGCATGTGCGTGCACGGCATCGTTGGCGGGCTCGACGGCGGCGGCAAAGGCCAGGTTCGCCAGCGTGTACTCGTGTGCGCTGCAGACACGTGTCTGGCCGGAGAGTGCGCTCAACCGACCGAGCGACGCGTGCATCTGCGCGGCCGTGCCTTCGAAGATGCGGCCGCACCCGGCCGAGAAGAGCGTGTCGCCGCAGAACAGCAGCGGGCCATCTGGAGCCTGCGGCGCCGCCACCTGTGCGTAGGCGATGTGGCCGGCGGTGTGCCCCGGTACGTCGATCACCGTGAAGTGCAGCCCCAGCACCTCGATCTGTTCGCCGTCATGCAGGCGCTGCAGGGGTCCTTCGATGTCTTCGCGTGCAGGACCATAGACCGGCCCCTGCAGGCGCGGTCGCAGCGCCGGGATGCCACCCACGTGATCGGCGTGATGATGCGTTACTAGAATCGCCGCCAACCGAAGGTGCAGGCGATCGAGCGCATCCAGCACGGGGGCGGCATCACCCGGATCGACCACCACGGCCTGCGCGCCATCGTGAAACAACCAGATGTAGTTGTCGGCAAAGGCGGGCAGAGCAACGAGATCCATGGCGCGTAGCACATCGATTATAGAGTTGGGTCACTGGGCAACGACCGCGCCGGGCCGCTATCTCTTCGACTGGGAGCAGGCCCGGCTCGACGAGGCGGTGGCCGATGCCTTCGGCTTTCATGCGCTGCAGCTTGGGCTGCCCGGGCTCGAAGCCTTGCGTGCCAACCGCATGCCGCAGCGCTGGCTGGCCGACGAGACGACGGACGGGACCGGTGTCATGCTGTGCTGCGAGTTCGACGCCTTGCCCTTTGCTTCGGACAGCCTGGACCTGATCGTGCTGCCGCATGCCCTCGAGTTCGCCCGGGATCCCCACCTGATGCTGCGCGAGGTCGAGCGGGTGCTGAGGCCCGAAGGCCGCATCGTCATCACCGGCTTCAATCCGACCAGCCTGTTCGGCCTGCGGCAGCGGCTGGCGCGCACGCGACTGGGCCTGCGGCAGCCACCCGAAGCGGTCGGCGCGCCGCGCGAGGGCAGCTTCATCGGCTACTGGCGCATGCGCGACTGGCTGCGCCTGCTCGGCTTTGCGATCGAGGGCGGGCAATTCGGCTGCTGGCGGCCACCGCTGCGCTCCGAGCGCTGGCTGGCCCGCCTGCAGTGGCTGGATCGGGTGGGTGAACGCTGGTGGCCGGTGCTGGGTGCCGCTTACCTGCTGGTGGCGGTGAAGCGGGTGCAGGGCATGCGCCTGGTCGGACTGGCGCGGCGGGTGCGTCGCAGCGCGCGCGCGTCCACGCGAGCGGTGGCGCAGCGCGAATCGGCCAAGGTCAGGCCAGCGGAGCGGGAGCCGGCATGAGCGAGGTCGTGATCTACACGGACGGTGCCTGCAAGGGCAACCCCGGCCCGGGCGGCTGGGGGGCGTGGCTGCGCAGTGGTGACAGCGAGAAGGAACTGTGGGGCGGCGAGTCGCACACGACCAACAACCGCATGGAACTCACTGCTGTCATCGAGGCCCTGGCCACGCTCAAGCGGCGTTGCCGGGTCGACATTCATACCGACAGTGAATACGTGCGCAACGGCATCACCGCCTGGATCCATGGCTGGAAGGCGCGCGGCTGGACGACCGCCGATCGCAAGCCGGTGAAGAACGCCGAGCTGTGGCGGCGGCTCGATGCGCTGCGCGAGCAGCATGATGTCCATTGGCATTGGGTCAAGGGCCACAGCGGAGACCCGGGCAACGAGCGTGCGGATGC
>JADZCL010000400.1 GCA_020851615.1 Rubrivivax sp. | reverse complement strand
CCGGCCTGCGTCCGACCGAGACCGACCAGATGGTGGCCGCGTTCAGGCGCCTGGTCGCCGAGCAGGGCGTGACCATCCTGTTGATCGAGCACGTGATGCGCGCGGTGATGGCGCTCGCGCAGCGCGTCTACGTGCTGCACCACGGCGAGATCATCGCCTCGGGCACGCCGCAGCAGGTGACCTCGGACCCCCGCGTGCTGGAGTGCTACCTCGGCAGCGGAGGGCACTGACATGCTCGAGGTGCGCGACCTGTCGGTCTTCTACGGCGATGCGCAGGCCCTCGACGGCGTCAGCCTGTCGGTTGGCGCGGCGCAGGTGGTGGCGCTGGTGGGCGCCAACGGTGCCGGCAAGACGTCGCTGATCCGCACCGTCGCGGGCATCCTCAAGCCGCGCGGCGGCTCGATCCGCTTTGATGGCCGCGAGATCGGCGGCCTTGACAGCCACCACGTCTGCGACCTGGGCGTCGGCCAGGTCGCCGAGGGCCGGCAGGTGTTCCCGTCGTTGAGCGTGCTCGAGAACCTGCAGATCGGCGCCATGTTGCCGCGCGCTCGCGCGCACGCCACACAGACGCTGGAGCGCGTGTTCACGATGTTCCCGCGGCTGAAGGAGCGTGCCGCGCAGCCCGCGGGCACGCTGTCCGGTGGCGAGCAGCAGATGCTCGCGATCGGCCGCTGCCTGATGGGCGCGCCGCGCCTGATCATGTTCGACGAGCCATCGCTGGGCCTGTCGCCGGCGCTGGTGGGCGAGGTCTTTCGCACCATCCGCGAACTGCATGCGCAGGGCATGACCATCCTGCTCGTGGAGCAGAACGTGGCCGCCTCACTGCAGCTGGCGGACCGCGCCTG
Source organism: Rubrivivax sp. (assembly GCA_020851615.1). Classification (GTDB taxonomy): domain Bacteria; phylum Pseudomonadota; class Gammaproteobacteria; order Burkholderiales; family Burkholderiaceae_C; genus Rubrivivax. The sequence continues at coordinate 3,667 of JADZCL010000400.1, read as the reverse complement.
CGTGCTGGAGAACGGCCGCATCGTGCTCGAAGGCCGCGGCAGCGATCTGCTCGCCCATCCGCGGGTCAAGGAAGCCTACCTCGGCTTGTGATACCCCCGGCGGCACGGGGCATCGCCGGGTCAGGAACGGGCTTGCGCCAGCACGGTGCGCGGCGGTTGCAGATCGACCGGCCTGTCGGCCCAGGAGGCCGTTGGATCGATGCGGTCGCGGTCGAACCAGAACTCATCCACCAGCGCCACCAGGCCTTGCCCCTCGCGTTGCCACAGCGCCAGGGCGCCGAGGTTGTCGAGGAACTGCGCGCGCGACGTGCAGCCAAACAGCACGTTCACGAGATCGGGGTGGCTCAGGCAGAAGGCCAGGGCCAGTTGTGCGGGCGTGGCCCCGATCGACTCGGCCACCGCCTTGAAGCGCGGCGCCGCAGCAGCGATCAGGGGCTGGATCGCGCCCGGATCCCGCGCCACGCCGCGTGTGAGCTCGGTGCGCCCGGCGAAGTAGCCGCTCTCGAAGACGTCTGACGCCTGCAGTCGAACACCGCTGCGCGCGAAGAAGTCGCGCCAGAGCCTGGACTCGGGCTTGGTGCGCCGGGCCGGGTTGTACTTGAGCTGGGCGAAGCAGGGCAGCGGCAAGCCACGTTCCTGTGCATAGGCATGGGCCAGGGCGAGCTCATCGACCGACCAGTTGTTGACGCCCCACCAGCGCGCCTTGCCGTGGCGAATGATCTGCGCCACCTGTTCGACCGTGGCCCGGATGTCGGCCAGCTCCTCCATGTCACCCAGGGTGATGATGTCGCAGTGGTCCATGCCCAGGCGCAGCAAGGCGTGGTCGAGCTGGTCCTCGTGCGAGGAGGCGGGCAACGCCCACATCCACAGCTTCACGGCCACCATGTAGCGGCTGCGCTCGATCCCCGCCACGCGCAGAGCATGTGCAAAGACCACATCGGTCCAGGTCCGGCCCAGGCGCGGGTTGCCCAGCGGGAAGCGCGATGGGTAACGGCCGTAGACACCGACGTCGAAGAGCGTGACGCCGCTGTCCACCGCGAGTTGCAGCAGGGCGACGATCTCGTCGAAGTCCATGCGGTCGTAGGTGTACCAGGAGCCCAGCGCGAAGAGCGGGAGTTCCGGGCCCGCAGGCAGGCTGCGGCGCGGCACCAGAGGTGCCGAGGCAAGGGTGTGGTCCTGACTCATGAAATGATCCACTTGCTCCAGCGCTCACTCACGCGCTGGCGGTTGTCGGCCCACCAGCGCGCGTCCTTGGTGATGCCGCGCGCGACGGTCCAGGGCTTGCCGGTGTCGGGGTCCAGCAGATCCTTGGAGACGCCACCGTAGGCCTTGCGGTTGATCGGGAACTCGCGGTTGGCGTTGAGCCAGCGGTCTTGCACCGCAGGGCTCAGGACATAGTCGACGAACATGCGCGCGGCCGCCGGGTTGCGCGCGGTCTTGGTGATCGCGGTGGCCGTGACGTTGACCAGGTTCTGGTTCCAGCTGATCGCCACCGGCCCGCCCTTGTCGCGCAGGGCCTGCACGCGGCTGTTGGAGATGGCGCTGAGCACCGTTTCGCCGTCGGTGAGCATCTGCGCGGCCATCGCGCCGGTCTCCCAGAACTTGACGACCGAGGGTCGCACCCGTGAGAGCGACTTGAATGCACGTTCGATATCGATCGGGTAGAGCTTGTCTGCAGGCACGCCGTCGGCGAGCAACGCGAACTCCAGGTTGGGTACGCCGGCCTGCATGTCGGAGAGGCCGCGCGGGCCGGGGAAGGCCTTGTAGTCCCAGAACTGCGCCCAGTCGCGCGGGATCTTGTCGGCGCTGTAGGTCTTGGTGTTGTAGCCGAGCACGTCGGAGTAGGGCGTCATCGCCACGTGGTAGGGGCGCCGCGCCCAGGGTTCGATATCGGCCGGGTCGGTGAGCTTGAACTCCTTGTAGGGGATGGGCGCCAGCGCACCGGCATCCTCGAGCAGCCAGAGGATGTCGTCACCGGTCTCGATCACGTCCAGGTCCGGGCGGCCGGCCTTGAACATCGCCACCAGCTTGCCGGCACTGCTGGGCACGGGGACGACCTCGATGCCGGTCTCCTTGCGGAACGGTTCGTAGACCGTCTTCACGCGCTTCTCGTCATAGCTGCCACCGGGCGTGCGCAGCATCAGTTGCTCGGCGGCCCGTGCGCTGCGCAGCCACAGTGTGGGCAGCGCAAGCACGGCCGTGCCGGCTGCCAGGGCTTGGCGCCGCGTGGCCTTGGGGGGCGGTATCCTCTTCATCGTGCTTTCCTCCTTGCTGCCGTGTTGGGCAGCGGATGACTGCCGCAGCGGCTGCGCCTGCAGGCTAGCCCTGGGGCGCCGAAGATGAAAGCGCAAAATATTGCTGGGCAACATCGATCGCCTTTATGGGCCCTGCCACATGATCGTCGACCTGGGTGCACTGGAAGTCCTCGAAGCCATCCTTGCGCAAGGCAGCTTCACCAAGGCGGCGGCGAGCCTGAACAAGACGCAGGCGGCGGTGGGCTACAAGATCCGCAAGCTCGAGGAGCAGTTGGGCGTCGAGATCTTCGACCGCAATGGCTATCGCGCCGAGCTGACACCTGCGGGCCTGATGGTGCTCGAGGAAGGGCGTCAACTCCTGCACCACGCCAAGCGCATCCGCTCGATCGCGCGCAACCTCAACCAGGACTGGGAGCCATTCCTGGAGCTCGTCATCGACGGTGCGGTGCCGATGGCACCCATCATGCGTGCCCTGCAGGCGCTGGCCGGCTGCAACGCGCATACGCGCGTGCGGCTGAAGATCGAGTTCCTGCACGGCGTGCAGGAGTGCTTCGAGGACGACGATGCCGACCTGATGATCGCGCGCGACGTCGACGACCAGACGCACTACCGCACGATCCCGCTGCCCGCGATCGACTTCGTGCTGTGCGTGGCGCCCGAGCATCCGCTGGCCGGGCGGGCGCGCGTCACCAGTGCCGACCTGCGCGAGTTCGTGAAGATCCTGGTGCGCGACTCGCGCGCCCGCATCGGCACCTCCGACGACGTCATCGCCGCCGACGGGCACCGCGCGCTCTACCTGAGCGACTTCGACACCAAGAAGCGCGCGATCGTGATGGGCCTGGGCTACGGCTGGTTGCCCACGCACCTGATCGCCGATGAACAGCGCCTGGGGCGCCTGCGGCCGGTGGAGTTCGTCAACGGCAACACCTACGCCTTCACGCCGCGCCTGGTGACACGGCTGAACCGCCATCGCGGCCGCGCCCTCGAGCTGCTCGAGCGTGAACTGCAGGCCCAGTTCGAGCGCGCCGGCGGCGCGCACGCCGACCTCAGCCTGGAACCAGCAGAGCCGTGAGCTCGGCGACGTCGCGCAGGGTCTCGACGCCACGCAGCGTGTCCCACAGGCGCTCGGTGCGGCCGCGGCTCAGCCCGGCCTCGCCGGCCAGTGCGAACAGCTTGTTGCGATGGTCGTGTTCGTCGAAGGGGTTGTCGGCCGCACCCTTGGGGGCGGGCACGGACAGGCGCAACTGCTGCCCGTGCGCCGTCTCGATCTCTACCGTGCCCGCGTAGCGCTTCTCGACGTCGTAGTGGCGTTGCGCCTCGTCGTCGCGGACGAGTTCGACACGCTCACGCAGGGCCCGGGCCTGCTCGCCGAAGAGCGCCTCGTCGCTGTACCACAGCGGCCCCGGCGGGAT
>JADZCL010000399.1 GCA_020851615.1 Rubrivivax sp. | reverse complement strand
GTGGCGGCGCTGATCATCGTGCTGTCGGTGATGAACGGCTTCCAGAAGGAAGTGCGCGACCGCATGCTGAGCGTCATCGCACACATCGAGGTCTTCGACGCCAGCGGTGCGGCCTTGCCCGACTGGCAGGCCACCGCCATGGCCGCGCGCAAGGATCCGCGCGTCATCGGCGCTGCCCCCTTCATCGCCGCGCAGGCGCTGGTGGCGCGCGGCGAGACCATGCGCGGTGCGCTCGTGCGCGGCATCGACCCGGCGCGCGAGGTCGAGGTCACCGAGCTCGCGCGCCAGCTGCAGGGCGGCACGCTCGCCACCCTGCAGCCCGGGCAATGGAACGTGGTGCTCGGCGCCGAACTGGCGCGCCTCATCGGCGCACGGGTAGGCGACAAGGTGACGCTGATCTCTCCGGCGGGCCAGCTCACGCCGGCCGGCGTGATCCCGCGCCTGAAGCAGTTCACGCTCAGCGGGACCTTCGAGAGCGGCCACTACGAGTACGACAGCAGCCTGGCGCTGATCGATCTCGAGGACGCCGCCCGCCTCATGCGCACCGAAGGCCCCACCGGCGTGCAGCTGCGCCTGACCGACGCGCAGGAGGCGCGCCAGGTCGCCGCCGAGCTGGCCGCAGCCCTGGGGCCGCAGGTGGTGGTGCGCGACTGGACGCGCACCAACCGCAGCTGGTTCGACGCCGTGCAGGTGGAAAAGCGCATGATGTTCATCATCCTGACACTGATCGTCGCGGTGGCCGCTTTCAACCTCGTCAGCACGCTGGTGATGACGGTGACCGACAAGCGCGCCAACATCGCCATCCTGCGCACGCTGGGCGCGAGCCCGCGCTCGATCATGGGCATCTTCGTCGTGCAGGGGGCGACCGCGGGGGTGATCGGCACGCTCGCGGGCGTGATCGGCGGGCTGCTCGTGGCCTTGAACATCGACGTCATCGTGCCCGCACTCGAGCGGCTGCTGGGCGTGGCCTTCCTGCCGGGCAACATCTATCTCATCAGCCGCATGCCCAGCGACCCGCAGGCCCGCGACATCGTCCCGGTGGCGCTGATCTCGCTCGTGCTGGCCTTCCTGGCCACGCTCTACCCGAGCTGGCGCGCCAGCCGCGTCGATCCGGCCCAGGCGCTTCGACATGAGTGAGACGCACGCCAGCACCGTCGTGCTGCGCGCCAGCGGCCTGCACAAGCGCTACCGCGAAGGCCGCAGCGCGCAGGCGCTGGACGTGCAGGTGCTCGGCGGGCTCGACCTGCAGGTCGAGCGCGGTTGCACGCTGGCGGTGGTCGGGGCCTCGGGCTCGGGCAAGAGCACGCTGCTGCACCTGCTGGGCGGGCTGGATGCCCCAAGTGCGGGCCGCGTCGAGCTGATGGGACGCGACTTCGCCCGCATGGGGGCCGCCGAGCAGGGCCGCTGGCGCAACCGCCACCTGGGTTTCGTCTACCAGTTCCACCACCTGCTGCCCGAGCTCAGCGCCCTGGACAACGTGGCGCTGCCGCTGCGCATCCGCCGCCTGGCGGTGCCGGCGGCGCGTGCCAAGGCGCAAGCCATGCTCGAGCGCGTGGGCCTGGCCGCGCGGTTGCAGCACGCGCCGGCGCAGCTCTCGGGCGGCGAACGCCAGCGCGTGGCGATCGCGCGCGCGCTCGTGACCGAGCCGGCCTGCGTGCTCGCCGACGAACCCACCGGCAACCTCGACCGCCACACCGCGCAGACGGTGTTCGAGCTGATGCTGCAACTGGCGCAGGAGCGTGGCACCGCCTTCGTGCTGGTGACGCATGACCCGGCGCTGGCGGCGCGCTGCGACCGCACGCTCACCCTCGGCGGGTGAGCACGGCCTGCCGGACAATGCGCGCGTGCACTTGCTCAACGCCGATCTGCATTCGCATTCCACCTGCTCCGACGGTGCCCTAGCCCCCGCGGCGCTGGCGGCGCGCGCGCAGGCGCAGGGCGTGCAGCTCTGGGCACTGACCGATCACGACACGCTGGACGGCCTGCCGCAGGCGCGCGAAGCGGCGCTGGACCTGGGCCTTGGCTTCCTCACCGGGACCGAGATCTCGGTCACCTTCGCCGACGAGACGGTGCATGTCGTCGGCCTGGGCTTTGACGCCCGTGACGCGGATCTCGTCGCCGGCCTGGCGGCCACACGCGGCGGCCGGCTGCAGCGCGCGCGCGAGATGGCCGCGGGGCTGGCGCGCGCGGGCATCCCCGGCGCACTGGACGGGGCCCTGGCGCAGGTCGAACGACCCGAGGCGGTGTCGCGCATGCACTTCGCGCGCTTCCTGGTCGAGCGCGGCGTGTGCGCCGATGCACACGAGGTCTTCCGCCGCTTCCTCGTTGCGGGCAAGCCCGGCCATGTGCCGCACCGCTGGGCGCGGCTTGGCGACGCGGTGCGCTGGATCACGGGCGCCGGCGGCATGGCGGTGATTGCCCACCCGGCGCGCTGCCGCTTCGATGCGACGCTCGAATACGCCCTCTTCAGCGAATTCACCGGGCATGGCGGCCGCGGCGTGGAGGTGCTGGTGGGCTCGCACAGCGAGGCCGAGCGCCGCCACTACGGCGGCATCGCCGGCGAATTCGGGCTGGCCGCCTC
>JADZCL010000398.1 GCA_020851615.1 Rubrivivax sp. | reverse complement strand
CGATCGACGTGCTGGTGTCGGGCGCGGCCGGCAACTTTCTGGCCGAGGTCAACGGCATGTCGTCCAACGCCTTCAAGGTGGTGGTCGACATCGACCTGATCGGCAGCTTTCACGTCGCCCGGCAGGCCTACGCACACCTGCGCAAGCCGGGCGCCAGCATCATCTTCATCACCGCGCCACAGTCGGTGGTGCCGATGCCGCATCAGGCCCATGTGGGCGCGGCCAAGGCTGGCGTGGACCAGTTCGCGCGCGTGCTGGCGCTGGAGTGGGGCCCGTCCGGCGTGCGCGTGAACGCCATCTCGCCCGGGCCGATCCAGGGCACCGAGGGCATGCTGCGGCTGGCCCCGCAGATCCAGGACGGCGACGCCACGCTGCGCGCCATGGTGCCGCTGGGCCGCATGGGCACCACGCAGGACATCGCCCATCTGGCCATGTTCCTGGGCTCGGACGCCGCCGGCTACGTGTCCGGCGCCGTGATCGCCTGCGACGGCGGCGCGCAGGGCATGCTCACGCCCATGATCAGCGGCGCCATCGCGGCCCAGACGTCGGCGCGCTGAGTGGCGGCGCGGCGAGATCACCCGCCACTGATTTCAAACCACACCAACGGAGACTTTCATGATCGACATGCCCGCCACCGATGCCCTGCGCCGCATTCGCCGCGTTGCCCTGGGCGATTTCATTCATCGCAGCGCGCTCAAGTTCGGCGAGCGCACCGCCGTGGTTGATGGCGATACGCGGCTCAACTACCGCGAGCTGGACGCGCGCAGCTCGCGCTTTGCCCATCATCTGCTCGGCGCCATCGGCAGCGGCCGGCAGGTGGGCATGCTGTGCGCCAACTCGGCCGACATGGTGGTGGCATATAACGGCATTCACATGTCGGGCAACGTCTGGGTGCCGGTCAACATCCGCCTCGACGTGGCGGCGATCGACTACATCCTGCGCCACGCCGAGGTGTCGGCGGTGGTGGTGGACGAGGCCTTCCACGCCGCGCCGGGCGTCGCCGACATGCTGGCCAGGCTGGGCGTGCCGCTGATCGTGACCATGGCGGCGCAGGCCGGTACGGCGATCGCCGGTGCCGTCACCCTGGCGCAGGCTGAAGGCGGGCAGAGCGCCGAGCTGCCGGCCATCGACATCGACAGCCAGGCGCCCGCGCTCATCATGTACACCAGCGGCACCACGGGCCACCCCAAGGGCGCGGTGCACTCGCACGCCTCGGTGGGCGCGGCGCTGATGGGCAACCTGGGCGGCTTTGCCATCACCGAACAGGACGTGTTCTCGGGCGTGCTGCCGCTGTTTCACTGCGCCCAGCACTGCCTGGTCGCCACCGTGCATCTGGCCGGCGGCTGCGTGGTGCTGCTGCGCGGCTTCGTGCCCGAGGAGGTGCGCGCCTCGATGCTGCGCGAGCGCTACACCGCCTTCACCGGCCTGCCCATGATGTACGCGGCGCTGCTGGCCGACCCGGCGTTCCGCGTCGACACCATGCGCCTGGCCATCTACGCCATGGCCCCCGATGGCCACCCCAAACTGCTCCACTGTTGGCCAGTCAAACTGCTCCAGGCAGGACGGGGTGATTATGCGGGGTCTGAGGTGATGATCAGGCGTGCAGCAGCCTCTTTGAGCCTGTAGCTCTTGCCCTCGAACTCCAGCATGGCGCAGCGGTGCATGAGGCGATCGAGGATGGTGGTGGCCATGGTCGCGTCGCCCAGGTAGCGACCCCAGTCCTGCACGACGCGGTTGGAGGTGATGACGATGGAGCGGCGCAGCTTGTAACGCTGGTGAACCAGGGCCTGCAGCAACTCGGCGGCATGCTCGCTGATGCGCCTTGCCAGGAACAGGTCATCGAGCACCAGCAAGTCGGCCGCCACCCAGCCCTTGAGCAGACTGGCGCGCTCGTCGGCGTCGGCCAGCGCATAGCGAGCGAACTCGCTGTCAGCTTCGATGTAGGACACGTCATGACCGAGCAAGGTGGCTTGGTAGGCCACGGCCTTGGCGATGTGGCTCTTGCCGGTGCCGGGCTTGCCTACGATCAGGGCGTTGGCGCCTTCGCTGAGGAACTTCAAGGTGTGCAACTCGAAGCAGGCTGCGCGCGGCAGCTTTGGGTTGAAGCGCCAGTCGAAGTCGGCCAGGGAGGGCTTCTCATCCAGGCCGGAGAGCTTGAAGCGACGTGCCATCAGCCTGCTGTGGCGTCGGTCGAGTTCGTCTTGCAGCAAGGCTGAGAGCGTATCCAGAAAGGGCTCCTGAGCGGCCTGGGCCTGCATCAGGCGCGTCTGCAGGGTCTCAGCCATGCCTGACAGGCGCAGCTTGCGCAGGGTGGCCTCGATGTCGTGGGGGGTCATGGCGGTCATGCGAAGAAATCTCCTTGAGGTGTGATGGCGGGTGTCGTGGCCGCTGTGGCCATGGCGAAGAGTTCGCCGTACTCCTGTGGGTTGCGGATGAGGTCGTGCGTTTGCGTGGTGCTCGCGGGTGCGGCCTGCGTCGCTGTCGGGGCGGCATCGAGTTGGGCCAGAGCCTGCGCCACCAGGCGTTCGGTGATGGCCTTGACGTGGCGGTAGCTGTGCACACCGTCGTCGATGGCATGGGCACAGGCGGTGTTGACCATCTGGCGTGGATAGCGGTCGGCCAGGTGCACGATGCCCCACAGCTTGCGCTGGCCCACACGGCCTTCGATGGCAAACAGCATCTGGCACAGCCGGGCGGCGTCCACGCCGATGGCATCGGCCTGCTTGAGGATGTGGCGGGTCTCGCGGGAGGGGTTGAAGACGCGCTCGTCCATGGGCAGCACCACGGTGCCTGGCCGCTCGGCCAAGGTGTGCGTGCGCAGCAGGGCCTGGGTCTGCAGATCACGGATCTCCAGGCGGCGCTCGAAGATGCGCACCAGCACCTTGGTGCCAATGGACGCCGGCCGCGCGGCGTAGCTGCAATGGGCCACGCGCACGCAGCCGTCGTCGCACACGGTGCGCTGCTCGTCACGGAAGTACGCCATGGGCAGCGTGGGCAAGGGCTGCAGGTGGGGCCGCTCTTCTTCGAACATGG
>JADZCL010000397.1 GCA_020851615.1 Rubrivivax sp. | reverse complement strand
GGGGATGGAAGGTGCTCGCGAGTCTACGCAAGGTCAGCCGCAGCTACCGGCTGGGGGCCGTGACGGTGCCCGCCGTGCAGGAGGTCGACCTGGACCTGCGGGCGGGTTGCTTCACGGTGCTGTGCGGGCCCTCGGGCAGCGGCAAGACGACGCTGCTCAACCTCGTGGGTTGCGTCGATCGCCCGGACAGCGGGCGCATCGAGGTCGCGGGGCAGGACCTGGCGCGGCTGTCGGACGATGCGCTGGCCGACTTCCGTGCCCGCCACGTCGGCACCATCTTCCAGAACTTCAACCTGTTGCCGGTGCTCTCGGCGGCAGAGAACATCGAGATGCCGCTGCTGCTGGCCGGTGCGGCGCCCGCGGCGCGGCGCGCGCGCGTGGTCGAGCTGCTGCACGCGGTGGGCCTGCACGAGCGGGCTGCGCATCGTCCCGGCGAGCTCTCCGGCGGCCAGCGCCAGCGCGTGGCGATCGCCCGCGCGCTGGCCACCCGCCCGGCACTCGTGCTGGCCGACGAGCCCACGGCCAACCTGGACACGCAGACCGGCGCGCAGATCATCGCCCTCATGCGCGAGCTGCAGCGCAGTTCGGGCGTGAGCTTCGTCTTCTCGTCGCACGACCCGTTGCTGCGCGCGCATGCCGACGACGTGGTCGAGATCCGTGACGGGCGCATCGAGTCCGTCGTGCGCAGCGCCGCGCTGCCCGGGGGTGCGGCATGAGGTTCTGGCAACTCGCCGCGCGCAACCTGCTGCGCAACCGCCGCCGCTCGCTGGCCACGCTGCTGGCGATGGTCGTGGGCCTGTGCGCGGTGCTGCTCTTCGGCGGCTATCGCTCCAACATCCTCTATGGGTTGACGACGGGCTTCGTGCAGCACAGCGGCCACCTGCAGGTGCAGCGCCGCGGCTACTTCGACAACGGCGGCGACAGCCCGCTGTCCTACGGCATCGCCGACTACGCGCGGCTGCAGGAGGCCATCCGCGCAGATGCGCAGCTCGGCCCGCTCCTGCACGTCGTCACGCCCATGCTGCAGCTGGGCGGCATTGCCCAGCATGCAGGTACCGGGCAGACGCGCTCGGTGCTGGCCACCGGCCTCATCGCCGCCGACGCCAACCGCATGCTGCGCTGGAACGAATACGGCGTCGTCAGCTACGCCAAGCCGCTGGCGCTGGAAGGCGCAGCCGAAGATGCCGCGGTCATCGGCACCGGCGTGGCGCGCCGGCTCGGCCTGTGTGCCGCGCTGCAGGTCCCGGACTGCGCACCGGCGGTGGCCGCGGCGCCGAGTGCAAGCGCACCGGCCCTGCCCGAGGACCTCGCGGCGCTGGCTGCGCAGGCCACGGACACGGAGGCCGACGCGGCTCTGGCGGCGGCTCGCAGCGCGCAGGCCACGCGGCGCATCGAACTGCTGGCGGCCACCGCGCGCGGCGCACCCAACGTCATCGGCCTGCAGGCGATCGCGGCCGTCAATGTCGGCCTCAAGGCGCTGGACGACGTCTACATGACGCTGCAGCTGCCGCAGGCGCAGCGCCTGCTCTACGGGCGCGAACCGCCGCAGGTCACGGCCATCGCCCTGCAGCTGCAGCACACCGCGGACGTGCCGGCCGCACGCGCGCGGCTGGAAACCCTGCTGGGCACTGCGTTCGCCGAGCCGCCGCTGCAGGTCCTGGACTACCGTGAACTCAACCCCATCCTCGGCCAGACCGACGAGTTCATGGCCTCGATGTTCGGCTTCATCACGCTCCTGATCGGCGTCATCGTGCTCTTCACGATCGCCAACACCATGGGCACGGCGGTGATGGAGCGCACCGTCGAGATCGGCACGCTGCGCGCGCTGGGCATGCGCCGCCGCGGCATCACCGCACTCTTCCTGCGCGAGGCGCTGCTGCTGGCCGTGGCCGGCATCGCAGTCGGGCTGCTGGCCACCCTGCTGCTGTCCACGCTCATCAACCACAGCGGCTGGTCATGGACGCCGCCGGGCTACTCCTACGCCTACCTCATCCTCGTGCGCATCTGGCAGGACGGCGCTCTGCTTGCGGGCAGCATCGTCGGCCTGATCGCCATCACGCTTGCGTCGGCCTGGTGGCCCGCCCGCCGTGCGGCACGCCTGGAAATCGTCGACGCGCTGCGGCATGCCTGAGGTGCGCACCACGTCGGCGCGGATGTTCAACGCACCGGTGCGGGCTCACCAAGCCAGGTCTGCGCCAGCTCGACCCAGTAGGCCACGCCCAGCGGCAGCAAGGCGTCATTGAAGTCGTAGCTGGGGTTGTGCAAGGTGCATGGGCCGTCGCCGTGCCCGGGGCTGCGGTGTCCGCCCTCGCCGTTGCCGATGAAGGCGTAGGCGCCGGGCCTGACCTGCAGCATGAAGGCGAAGTCCTCCGAGGGCATGGCGGGTTCCTGCACCCGCGCCAGACCCGGGGCGCACACGCGTGCGGCCACGCGCTGGGCGACCGCGGCTGCATGCGGGTGGTTGACCACCGCCGGCGCGCGGCGCTGGAACTCGAACTCGGCCTGCGCGCCGGAGGCGGCGCAGCAGTGCACGGCGAGCGTGCGCATGCGCTGCTCGATCAGGTCGGTCACCTCCTCGCGGTAGGTGCGCACCGTGCCCTCGAGCACGCAGTGGTCGGGCACGACGTTGCTGGCCTCGCCGGCATGGATCATCGTCACCGACAGCACCGCGGTGTCCAGCGGGCGCTTGTTGCGGCTGATGATGTCCTGCCAGGCGAGCACGATCTGGCAGGCCAGCGGCAGCGGGTCGATCGACTCGTGCGGCAGCGCGGCGTGGCTGCCGCGGCCATGGATGACGAGGCGGAAGGTGCTTGGCGCGGCCATCACCGGCCCGGGGCTGCAGGCGATGCTGCCCACCGGATAGCCGGGCCAGTTGTGCAGACCGAAGACCGCTTCCACCGGGTAGTGTTCGAACAAGCCCTCGGCCACCATCGCCTGCGCGCCGCCGCGGCCCTCTTCGGCGGGCTGGAAGATCAGCACGACGCTGCCGTCGAAGTCGCGCGTGTGCGCCAGGCGCTCGGCCGCGCCCAGCAGCATCGCCGTATGGCCATCGTGGCCGCAGGCGTGCATCACGCCCGCATGGCGGCTGGCGTGCGCGAAGGTGTTGACCTCCTGGACCGGCAGCGCGTCCATGTCCGCGCGCAGGCCCACCATGCGCCCGCAGGCGCCGCCATCGCGCCCGTGCACGAGGCCGACGACGCCGGTGCGGGCAAAGCGGCGGTCGACCGCAATGCCAAGGCCATGCAGGTGCGCGGCAACCAGGTCTGCCGTGCGCTGCTCCTGAAAGCCGAGTTCGGGATGGGCGTGGATGTCACGCCGCAAGGCGGCGAGCGCCTTTGCAGCCGCCAGCGGTAGGTCTTGCGCCGTCATCGGGGCATTGTGGTGCAGGGTGACTATTCACGCACGCAGCAAGCGCCTGCGCTAACGGCTGGCTAATGGAGGCCGCGAAGAATCACGCCATCGCATCCCGTTCCCCCTGCAGCCGCACACCAGGAGATGTCCATGCACCCGTCCCTTCCCGCCCTCTGCCGCATGCTCTTGCACGTGGCCGTCGCCGCCGCTGCGCTGCTGGGGGCAGGCCCGGCCGCCGCGCAGGACTATGGCGCGATGATCCAGCAGAGCATGGCGCGCATGAACGCCATCGTCGGCCAGGCCGAGCAGCGCGTGGGCCAGGCGGTGCAGCAGCGCATGCAGGACCCCGCCGTCCAGGCGGCGTGGCAGCAGTACGTGATGGCCAGCGGTGGCCGCCCCCCGATGAACTACGCGACGTTCACCTACTACTACATCTACACCAACGGTTTCTCGGCTGCGGGCACGGCACACATGCGTGCCAACGAGGCCGGCATCCAGCGGCGTGAAGCTGCTGCCTGGCAAGGCCTGCAGCAGGCGCAGGCGGCACGCGCGGCGGCGCAGCAGGGTCAGCGCGACGCCTACTTCGCGAACCAGCAGGAGGCTGGGCGCCAGCTGATGGGGCAGAGCACCTACGTGGCGCCCAACGGCTACCGGCTGCAGCTGCCGCACACCTGGCAGCCCGGCTCCACGCAGCAATACCAGGGCCAGACCTACCACGTCGACGCCGGCGGGCGCTACTACGTCTGGGGCAACGGCTGGTGGTATCCGCTGGCCACAGGCCGCTGAGCGCGTCGCGCTACACCGCCGCCAGCGCCTGCTCCAGGTCGGCCAGCAGATCGTCGATGTGCTCGATGCCGATGCACAGGCGCACCGTCTCCTCGGTCACGCCCGCCTTGGCCAGCTCGTCCGGTGCCAGCTGGCGGTGCGTGGTCGAGGCCGGGTGCGTGGCCAGGCTCTTGCAATCGCCGATGTTGACCAGCCGCGTGAAGAGCTGCAAGGCGTCGAGGAAGCGCGCGCCGGCAGCGCGCCCCCCGTCGGCGGACTTGACGCCGAAGGTCAGCAGGCCCGAGGCGCGGCCCTGCATCAGGCGCTGCACCAGCGCGTGGTCGGGGTGTTCGG
>JADZCL010000396.1 GCA_020851615.1 Rubrivivax sp. | reverse complement strand
GGCCCGTGCCGAGCACGCTGGCCCCGGCGGGCACCGGATCGGCGACGACGACCCAGGTTCGATCGGCCTGGGCGTCGACCTCCAGCCGCACGCGCACGATGTCGCCACGCGACCAGCGCGTCGCGTCCGCGCGCTGCACGGCATTCACGCTGCGCACGATGCGATAGCCCGCCTGCAGCGGCTCGAGCAGCGGCAGCGCGGCCACGCTCTGCACGGTGAGCCAGGGCTTGCCCGCGCCTTCGTGCACGACTTCGAGTGTGCCGCGCTGCGCAGGCCAGGGCAGGTGCAGCGCCCCGCCCTGCGGGGACGCCGCCCAGTCAAGCGCCACGCCCGTCGCCGTGCCGGCGCCCGTGGGCGCGGGACGGAGCTGCGCCTGCGTCCGCCCCTGCGGTGCAGTCGCTTCGAAGCGGCGCCCGAATGCATCCAGCGCCAGCACGGCCCAGGTGTTGGCTACCGTCGTGCCAAAGGCACCGCGTTGCTGGCGTGCGAGCGTGCCGTTCACGAGGCGCGGCAAGTCGTCCTGCCAGGCCGGGTCGTCGAGCACTGCCACGATCAGGCGCGCGGCATTGGCGTCGGCGCTGTCCATCAGCCACCACCAGTCGTCACCGGCTTCACTCGTGAAACGCAGCGTGCTGCCGGCAAAGGTCAGGCGTGCACGCAGCAGGTGTTGCGCCTCCTGCAGGCGCTGGGCGCGGTTGCCGATGTCCGCGACGCGGCGCAGGATCTGCAGCCAGTCGATCAGCGCGGCAGTCGGCCATTGCGCCGGCTCGATGGCGATCGAGCCGAGCAGCCGCGCCGATGCGCGCCCGTGGCGCGCCAGCGCAGCCAGGGCGGCCAGCTTGCGCACGGCAAGGTCCGGGCGAGGGCTCCAGAAGCGGCGTTCGATGCGCCCTTCGACAAAGGCCAGCAGGCCGTCCAGCATGCGCTCGCGCAGCGCCTGCGGCAGCGCAAGGCCGGCCGCGTCCGCCACGGTCAGCAGGTGCGCGGTGAGGCGATCGCTGCCGTGCGCCGCGTCCCCCGCCCGCGGTGGAAAGTAGCTCGCCAGCCCATCGGCATCCAGGTAGGTCGGCAAGGCGTTGACCAGCGCCTGCCAGCGGGCTGCATCGTGCAGGCCGATCGCCCGCGCTGCCTGCTGCTCCAGGCAGGTGTAGGGATAGGTCTCGAAGAAGCGGCGCAGACCCGGCAGGGCACCGGCCAGACGCGGCTGCAGAGTGAGTTCGAGCCCGCCTCCAGGTAGCGCCCCGGCCGGCGGCAGCACCAGCGCCGAATACGTTCCGTCGAGCTGGACCAGCGTGGCCTGCAGCACGCGCGCCGGGACCGCCGGCCCCACACGCTGGCTTGCGCGCAGACGGTCTTGCGCCCGCAGCGCGGGCTCTGCGGCGCGCCCCGACGCCGCAGCCGGTGGGGCCTGCTCCTGGGCGCCGATCTCCCACGCGATCGCCGTCGCATCGGCGGGCACCTCGACGGGCCAGCGCAACTCCTGCGCCGCACCGGCTGCAAGGTGCAGCGTCTTGCCTGGCATGGCCAGGCTGCGCGTGCCGCCCGCCCCCAGCGTGGCCTGGCCGCGCAGGGTGGCGTGCACTGTCATCTCCCGCCTTGTGCCGTTGCGCAGCGTCACCAGCGCGCTGTAGTGGTCGCCCTGGCGCACCTCAGGCGGCAGGCCGGCGAGGATCTGCAGGTCCTGCGTCACCGTGAGTCCGGCGCTGCCGGTGCCAAAGCGCTGGCTGCCGTCGTCAGCCACGGCCACCAGCCGCCAGCGCGTCAGGGCGTCGTTGAGCGGCACCTGCAGCACGGCCTCGCCGTGCGCGTCCAGCGCCACGCGGGGCTGCCACAGCAGCAGCGTGTCCAGGAGCTCGCGCGTGCCGCTGCGCCCACCGCCACCGCCTGCGGGCACCGCCTTGCGGCCGAAGTGGCGCCGGCCGATCACCTCGCCCTGCGCGGTGGCCGTCTGCACGCCCCAGGGGCGCGCCCGCAACAGGCCTTGCAGCAGGTTCCAGCTGTCGTTGTCGTGCAGGGCCAGCAAGCCCTCGTCGACCGCGGCAAACGCAACTTCCGCCCCTGCAGCAGGCTGCCCGGCATGGGTGACGCGCACACGCACCGGCACCGTTTCGCGCACGCGCGCCTGCGTGCGCTCGGGGGTCACCGTGACCTGCAGTTCATGCGCGGCAAGGCCCACCTCCAGTGCCGCCACTCCCAGCCGGAACGCCGGCCGCGCGAGGTCCACCTGTGCGGTGGGCGGCTGGTAATCAGGCCGCTCGTACCAGAAGGCACGTGCCCAATCCAGCGGCGCACGCCAGCCCCAGCGGAAGAACGAATACCAGGGCACGTCGCGCACGCGTGCGCGCAGTGCCAGCACGCTGACATAGACGTTGGGTGCCCAGGCCGGATCGATCTTCACCATGACCTGCGGATCGTCGCCACGCAGCGTCACCACCTGCGCCTGCAGCACACCTTCGCGCTCGACCGTGACGAGGGCAGTCGCCTCGCGAAACGGCATGCGCACCTGCAGGTGCGCGGTCTCACCCGGCTCGAAGCGGCGCTTGTCGGGCAGCACGTCGATGCGGTCGTCGTTGTCCTGCTCGAACCAGAACTCGCCCTGCCGCGTGACCCAGACCGAGGCCGCGGCGCGGGCGGTGTGTCCGGCCGCGTCGCGTGCGCTCACCACGAGCTCGACCTCACCGGGCTGGGTGAGCGCCGCCTCGCAGTCCAGACGTCCGTTGACATCGCTGCGGCCGCTGCACAGCAGCCCGAGATCCTTGACTTCGCTGCGCTGGTCGTAGGCATAGAAGCCGCCCACCAGCCGCTTGCGCGTGGCCACCGGCAGGCGCAGCCGGCCATGCACTTCCAGCGCCTGACCGGCCAGCGCACGCCCGTCGGTGGAAAGCGCCAGCGCGGTGAAGCGCGCCTGGCCCTGGCGTGCCGCCCAGCCGGCGGTGCGGATGCCCGGCACGACGGCCGCCGGCCACAGGGGCAGCCTCGACGACACGCTCTGAACCTCGCCGCTGGGGTCATTGAACGCCACTTCGGCAACCAGCTCGCTGGCCTGTTCAAGGGGTGCCAGCGCAGGCAGGGCAAAGCGGGTCACACCCTGCCCATCGGTGACGAGCGGCACACGATTGGCGATCACGCGGGCGCCGTCATCGCCGCCAGCCCCGGCGTCCTCAACCTCCGGCTGCGGATGCTCATCACCGCCGGCGAGCGACCTTGGCGGCGCGAAACTGAAGTCGTCGAAGCCAGTGAAGGCTGGCATGCGCGGGCGCAGCAGCGCACTGCCCTGCGCGGCCAGCTTGGCCACGGCACCGCCATTCGTGTACTGCATCTGCACGCCCAGCGCCAGCGCACCAGGCGCGATGGTGGCCTCGCGGGGCGGCGGCAGCAGCCGCGCGTCGATGAGCGGCACGCGGAAGGCCTCGACGCGGAAGCTGCCGGCAACCACGCTGCGTCGACCCTCGTCCGGCTCCGCCGGCTGGGCAAGCCCAGCGCGCGCCGGCGCGGGCACCTCCAGCTCAACCCGGTAGGCGCCCAGGCGCGCCGCAGGCGGGATCAGCCAGCTCGAGGCCGCGCTGCGCCCGCCCGGCCAGGACAGCGGCTGCACCCATTCCTCGCCGCTGCCTTCGTGCACGATCTTCAGGCGCTGCGGCAGCGCCTCAGGGGGCAGTGGCGCCAGCCCGGCGCCGGTTTCACGGCGGATGAAATGCTTCATCGATACCGTCTCGCCCACGTGCAGCAGGTTGCGGTCGAAGACCGTGTGCGCGCGCAGGTCGGGCTGCGCTTCGCTGCTCGTCTGCACCTGGAAGCGCCAGGGCTCGATGCCCTTGTCCCAACCGTCGAAGACGAAGGCCATGTCCACGGCACCGGCCGCGTCGCGCTTGCGCGCGCTGACGAAGAGGCTCTCGCCGTAGGGGCAATCGGCGGGCGCCTGCACGCGCTGCGCAATGCGCGCCAGCCCGTTTGCATCGGTGCGCCCACTCCACAGCGCGCGGCCGTTGCAGTCTGAGACGGCCACGGCCGCGTCGGCAACGGGGCTTGCCCGCTCCAGCGCCGTGACCCACACCAGCGCGTTCTCGCGCCCCTGCTTGAAGTGCACCGCCAGCCGCGTCACCAGCACGCCGGTGCGCACGTACATCGGGGCGGCGCGCGCGAGCAGCGCCTGCCCGAGCCGCCGCGACTCGACCTCGACGACCTGATAGCCCGTCTGCGGCAGCGGCAGCCCGATGACCTCGAACGGCCTTGCTGCGGCGCCAGCCGGGTGCGCAAGCTGCGGCAGCGCCATCCGCCTGGCATCGGGCAGATCGGCCAGCAGCGACAGCTCACGGGTACCGACCATGCGCTCGGCACGCCGCCGGACGCGGCGGCCCCGGGCGTCGGTTTCCTCAACCCACTCGCTCCACTGCGCCTGCGGCAAACCGGCCTCGCGCGCGCTGATGCGCGACTCATGCCAGTTCTTCAGCTTGCGCATCCAGGTGATGATCTCGGCGTCGCTCTCCAGGCGCTTGACGCGCACCTGGCCACCAGCGGCGTCGGGCTGCAGGTCGGGCTGCACGCGCCGCAGCGTGATCGGCAGCATCGCCTCGGGCCCGGCCTCGAGCACCCCAAAGGGCGCCGCGGCGAACTTGGCGATCGGCGGCGCCTCGCCGGTGGCAACCACCAGGGGAAAGCTGCCGGCGTTGGCCAGTGCGCGCCCGCTGGTGTCCGTCATGCCCGCCGGCAACTCGAGCGTGAAGCGCGTGCTTTCGGGAAACGGCGGCTCGAAGACGACCTCGCTCACCTCGGACTCACCGTCTGCACCCGCCAGGCTCGGCGCCCGCAATTCACCGCCGGTCGGACGCAGCCGCACCTGCGCCGCAAGCGCTCTTTGCACCGGCGCGGAAAAGCGCAGCACCAGCGGCCGCACGGGCAGGCAGGGCGCACCCGCACGCTCGCGCTCACAGCTGAATTCGGCCGTGAGCGGTGCACGAACCTGGAAATCAAAGCGCTGCGCGCTGCGCTCGGGTGTCGCGCCCGCTGGCTGCGGCGTCGTGCGTGTCTGCCACACCAGTTGCACACGCGCGCCGGCGGGCAGCGGCCGGCCACAGTGCACGACCAGGGTGCGCGCAGAGTCGGCCTTGCCGGCCAGTCGCCGCGCCCGCAGCAGTGCATCGCGCAGCGCGCCGGTCAGCACGTGCAGCGGCAGCCGCTCGCCCAGACCCTGCACCTCGCAGGCACTGGCACGCAGTGCGGCGTCGGTGGGCCCCGGACCATTCAGGCGCAGGATGAAGTGCTGGTCTTCCTCGATCGTGGCCCCGGCCCAGGGCTGCGTCTGCAGCACCGCCGGCCCGCCAGTCCAGAAGCTGTACTCGGTGCGTCCGCTCACGCGGCCCTGCAGCGGCTGCCAGTCCGCGCGCAACGTGACGGTGCAGCGCACAGCGGGGGGCAAGGAGTCGGCGAAGTCCCAGACCCAGCGGCGGGCATCAAGCCAGCGGCCGCTGCCTGTGGGTGCACCGCCGCTGCAGGCCAGCGTCACCGGCGCCGCCTGCCGGGGGTCGCCTGCGGGCACGACCGGCTGGTCAAAGCGCACCAGCACCTGGCGCGCCAGCGCCACTTCACCCTGCGGACTGAAGGTCTCGATCGTGACGGCGCCAGCCGTTGCACACGCGGCGCCCGCAGCGAGCACTGCCAGGCTCACCCAGTGCCGCGGCAGCGCGCTGTTCATGGCCGGTCCCGTGGCGTTTCAGGTGCGTCCAAAGCGCCGCTGCAGGTAGGCCAGCAGCGTACGCAGCGTCTGCGCTTCACCGCCCACCGGACGCCCCGGGCGCGCAGCGTCGTTCCACGCGAAGAGGTCGATGTGCAGCCAGTCCATGCCACGCGGCACGAAGTCGTCGAGAAACAGCGCCGCCGTCACGGCACCGGCCATCGGCCCCTTGCCGGTGTTGACGATGTCGGCAATATCGCTCTCGATGCTGCCGTGATAGTCCCGCCACAGCGGCATGTGCCACAGCGGATCGTGCAGTGCAAGGCCGGTGTCGACCAGCTCGCGCGCCAGCGCCGTGTCCCGGCAGAACAGGGCCGGCAGCTGCGGCCCCAGTGCCACCCGGGCGGCGCCCGTCAGCGTGGCCAGGTCGATCATCAGGTCGGGCTTGCCCTCGGCGCCGTAGGCCAGCGCATCGCACAGGACGACCCGCCCTTCGGCATCGGTGTTGCCGATCTCGATGTGCAGGCCCTGGCGCGTGCGCAAGACGTCTCCGGGACGCAAGGCGTTGCCCGCGATGCTGTTCTCCACCGCCGGAATCAGCACCTGCAGCCGCACCGGCAATCCGCTGGCCATCACCAGCTGCGCCAGGCCCAGGACGTTGGCCGCACCGCCCATGTCCTTCTTCATCAGCCGCATGCCCTCGGCCGACTTGATGTCCAGGCCGCCGCTGTCGAAGCACACCCCTTTGCCCACCAGCGTCAGGCGTGGATGCCGGGGCTTGCCCCAGTTGAGTTCGATCAGGCGCGGCGCCCGCGTGCGCGCATCGGCCGCGCGGCCGACGGCGTGGATGGCCGGCAGGTTCTTCTTCAGCAGGTCGTCGCCGACCACCTGCGTGAAGCGCGCCCCGTGCGCACGCGCCAGGGCCTGCGCTGCGGCGGCAAGCTGGGCCGGCCCCATGTCCTCGGCAGGCGTGTTGACGAGGTCGCGCACCAGCGCGCTCGCCTGCGCGTGCTGCAAGCCGCGCGTGGCCGCCTCGCCCGGCGCCAGGAACAACTGCGCGGCCGCGCGTGGGCGCTTGCGGTAGCGCTCGAAGGCATACGCGCCGAGCTGCCAGGACAGCGCCGCAGCCGCCGGATCCATCGCCAGCGGCCCGTCAGCGAGGCGGTAGCTGCCCTCGGGCAGCGCGCGCGGCAGCAGCGCCAGCGCGTAGGGATGATCGGCCGCCCGCACGCCCGCCCACACGGCCGCGATGCGGCCGTCCTCGCCGGGCAGCAAGGCGTGGGTATCCGGCGCGCCGCTGAAGCCCAGCGCCTGCAGCCAGCGCTGCTGCGGCAGCGCCAGCGCCGCCACCGCCTTGGCAAAGCCTGCCGCGTCGACGGCATGGATGGGAACGGCGCCCGCAGAGGGCTTCTTCAGGTG
>JADZCL010000395.1 GCA_020851615.1 Rubrivivax sp. | reverse complement strand
CGGTGCGCGCGCTGCCGCTGGCGCAGGCCACGCGCCAGCGCATCAAGGTGCGGCTGGCCACCCAGCCCTGGGGCGCGCCGCTGCTGCGCTGGCTGGTCACGCCGCCGCCGGCGGCCACGCCGGCAGCTCGCGCCGCCCCGCCCGCCGTGCCGCCACCACTGGACAAAGAGGCCGTGCGCGGCGAGGCCGAGGCCGCGCTGACACGCTTCCTGGCCAGCGGCGAGCGCCTGCGCTACGCCAACCCGACCGGCACGCCGCGGGTTTCGATCATCGTGGTGCTGTTCAACCAGGCCGGGCTCAGCCTGCTGTGCCTGCAGGCGCTGGCGCGGCTGCGCTCACCCAGCTCTCAGCTGATCATCGTCGACAACGCCTCCAGCGACCGCGTGCCGCAGCTGCTGGAACGCATCGACGGCGCCATCATCCGCCGCGAGGCGGACAACCTGGGCTTTGTACGTGCGGTCAACCGCGCCGCGGCCGATGCCACGGGCGACTACCTGCTGCTGCTGAACAACGACGCGGTGGTCTTCGACGACACGCTGGCGCGCGCCGCCGCCCGCCTGGATGCCGAACCCGACGCCGGCGCGGTGGGCGGGCCCATCCTGCTGTGGGACGGCAGGCTGCAGGAGGCCGGCAGCATCATCTGGCGCGACGGCAGCTGCCTGGGCTACGGCCGCGGCGAATCGCCCGACGCCGGCCCCTACCGCTACCTGCGCGACGTGGACTACTGCTCGGGAGCCTTCCTGATGACACGGCGCGCGCTGTTCGAATCGCTGGGCCGCTTCGACGACCGCTACGCGCCCGCCTACTACGAGGAAAGCGACTACTGCGTGCGCGTGCTGGAGACCGGCCACCGCATCGTCTGCGACCCCGCGGTGCGCGTGAAGCACTTCGAGTTCGCCAGCGACGTCGGCAGCGGCCGCGCGCTGGCGCTCCAGACGCGCAACCGCGAGATCTTCGTGCAGCGACATGCGGGCTTCCTGGCGCGGCAGCAGGCACCGGACATCGCCCACCTGCTTCATGCGCGAGAGCGGCTGCCCCAGGGTGCCCGCCGCATCCTGTTCGTCGACGACCGGGTGCCGCTGCCCTGGCTGGGCCAGGGCTACCCGCGCGCCTGCCGCTTCGTGCAGGCCCTGGTCGCCAGCGGCGACTTCGTCACCCACTACCCGCTGCAGTTCCCGCACGAGGACTGGGTCGAGGTCTACGGCGCGTTGCCCGAACGCGTGGAGGTCATGCTCGACCAGGGGCTGGCCGGCATCGCCGGCTTCCTGCAGGCGCGGGCCGGCTTCTACGACGTGATGGTGGTGAGCAGGCCGCACAACATGGACGTTATCGCTGCGCTGCGCGAGCGGCATCCGGAGTGGTTCCAGGGCCTGCGCATCGTCTACGACGCCGAGGCGCTCTTCTCGCTGCGCGAGATCGCAAAGGCTGAGGTGCTGGGTCGGCCGCTGCCCCCCGCGGAACAACAGCGGGCGATCGCAGCCGAGATGGCGCTGGCACGCGGGGCCGATGCCATCGTCACCGTCTCCGATCTCGAGGCCGGCCACTACCGCGCCGCCGGCCACGCCGACGTTCAGGTGCTGGGCCACGCCATCGAGACCCGGCCCGGTGCCAACCCCTTCGCGCTGCGGCGTGGCTTCCTGTTCGTCGGCGCGCTGCCGGCCGACGACACGCCCAACGCCGACAGCATGCTGTGGTTCGTGCGCGAGGTGTGGCCACAGGTGGTCGCCGAGCTGGGCAGCCAGGCGGTGCTCGATATCGTCGGCGCCTGCGAATCGCCGGCGGTGCGGGCCCTGGCCAGTGACAGCGTGCATGTGCGCGGCCGCCTGCCCGATCTGCACGCCGCTTTCGATGCGGCACGCGTGTTCATCGTGCCCACGCGCTACGCGGCCGGTATCCCTCACAAGGCGCACGAGGCCGCCGCGGCCGGCCTGCCGATGGTCGTCTCGCCGTTGATCGCCGGCCAGCTGGGCTGGTCCGAGGAGGTGCTGGTGGCGGCCACGCCGACCGACTTCGCCCAGGCCTGCGTGCGGCTGTACCGGGACGAGATGCTGTGGCAGACCCAGCGCGAGCACCTGTTGCGTGCGGTGCAGCGCGACTGCAGCGAGGCTGCCTTCGACGCGGCGTTGCAGCGCATCGTCGGCAGCGGGCGGGGATGAAAGCGGCCCGGTGCGGCCGTTCACGCAGAGGCACGCCATGAGCCGGGCACACAACGGCTTCGACCACATCCGTCTCTTCGCCGCCGGGCTGGTGCTGTATTCGCACCACTTCGCGCTGTGGGGCCTGCCGGAGCCACAGGCGCTGACGGGCTCCTACGGCGGCCTGGGCGTGGCAATCTTCTTCGCGCTGTCCGGCTATCTGGTAAGCGCGAGTTTCGCCAACGACCCGCATGCCGGGCGCTTCATGGCACGGCGCCTGCTGCGCATCATGCCCGGGCTCACGGTCAACGTGCTGGCCTGCCTGCTGGTGTTTGGCCTGCTGATGACGGCGCTGCCCTGGGGCGACTACCTGCGCCATCCCAAGACCGCGCAGTACCTGCTGAACCTGCTGTTCAACCCGCAGTTCGCGCTGCCCGGCGTGCTGGAGCAGCCGCGGGCCTTGAGCGCGATCAACGGCTCGCTATGGACATTGCCGTTCGAGATGGCGGCCTACGTGCTGCTGGCGGCCCTGGGCAGCGTGATGGGCCGCCACCTGCGCTGGTTGAGCCCGGTGCTGCTGGTGGTCGCCATCGCGGTCGCGCTGTCCTGGCATCCGCAGCAGCCAGTGGTGTTCTGGGGCAACGACCTCAGGCACCTGCCTGCCTTCCTGGCCTACTTCTTCTTCGGTGCCACGCTGGCCCATGGCGGCGAGCGCCTGCTGGAATCGCGCTGGCTGCTGGCGCTGCCGGTGGTCTTCCTGATGGTGCCGCACGAGGCCACCCGGGTGGTCGTGGCCAGCCTGCTGGCGTTGGGGCTGGCCGTGCAGATCGGGCGCCGGCCGATCGCTGATCGCCTCGCGCTGCGCCATGACTGCTCCTATGGCGTGTACCTCTACGCCTTCCCGGTGCAGCAGGCGGTGATCGCCCGGTTCGCCGACCTGGGCTTCTGGCCGACGATGCTGCTGGCGGCACTGCTGACCTGGGCCTGCGCGTGGCTGTCGTGGACCTTCGTGGAATCGCCTGCGCTGAAGTTCAAGCCGCGTGGCCCGGCGCGCGGCGAGGCCGCCCGGCAGCCGGGCGGACCCGCCCCGCCGCCCCTGCAAATCCCGCCGCGATAAGCAGCGCTTTCGGCTGCGCCCTCAAGAATGGCTTCTCATCGAATGGCCCGAGGGCCACGGCGAGCCGATGAAGTACTGGCTGTCCACGCTGCCCGAAGACATGCCGCTGCAGTGCATGGTGTTGGAGGCCAAGGTGCGCTGGCGCATCGAGCGCAGCGGCTGTGTCAGGGCACGACGGGCCTGCCGTTGATCGAGACCGCCAGCGTCACCGTCGTGCTCGTGACGCCCGCCGACGTACCCGTGGTCTTGAGGCTGAAGCCTCGGCCATCGGCGATCCAGACCTGGCCGGTACTGAGCGCCGTGTCGTACTGGTAGACGCAGGCATCAAAGCTGCCGACGGGCACCGTGACGCGCTCGCGCCGCACGAAAGTCACGGTTGTCGGCGTGCCATCGGCGATGGTCTCGGTCGGACCGGTGACGACGGGCGGAATCACCACCGGGCCGCCGGTGACGGTGGTGGTGCTGCTGCCGGTGGTGCGCGTTCGCGTCGTCTGGCTCAGGCTGCCGCCCAATGGCAGTTGTCCCTGCCGGTCGACCCAGGGCGGGTCGTAGACCATGCGCGAGCGCGTGCTGGTGCTCACCGTCCCCCCGCCAGGAACGCTGTCACTGCGGTCGATTGCCGTGGTCTCTCCGTAATGCGTGGTTTCTGCCGGGCCGGTGGCAGCCAGGTAGCTGCGGCTGTCGTGTGTCTGCCAGGCGCTGTCGGGCAAGCCATTGCGAAGATCGCCTTCGGCCCAGGCGTGACGCATTTCCACCGCGGCGTGGCCCTCGAAACTGGCCGGCCCGACGGTGCGCGTTTCGAAGGTCGTCGTCATCGGCGCCGGCCCTTCGGTACGAATGACCTCGACCATCCGAGCGCCCGGCGCGAACGGATCATGGTCGCGAACGTCGAAGCAGCCGTTGCTGCTGCCCGTAGGGCCTGGCCCGGTGACCGGCGGCAGCGGCGTGATGTAGCGCGCCAACGGGCCGACGTACAGGGGTTCATTGCCGAAGGAGCCGCCCATCACGTAGACGCCAAGCATCTCATAGCCGTTCGCCGCCGAGACGACGACGCCAAGGTAGACGCCGGTCTGGGCGTAGTAGCGATAGCGAAACGGCTCCAGCACCTGGGTCGGCTGGTGGCTGGGGAAGTATTCCTTGAACGTGGCTTCGGCAAAGTCCATCAGCTGCCGCGCCGCCTCTTCAGGCGCCACCTGCGTCGCCGCTGCCGCCAGTGCCCTTGCCCGCAGCGTCGAGACGGCGTCGGCGGGCGTCGCCGGGGAGGCGAGCTCTCCGCCGCCATTTCCGCCGCCGCAGGCGGCGAGGACACCGACAGCAAGCGCGCACGCCGCCATGCGAAAGCCATTGATCGAGCGCATCTCCAGGCCTCCCACAATGCAAGTCGGCACCCAGCTCCAGGACACCCCACGCGGCCCGATGCCGTTGCCAACGCGCCGATTTTGCACGAATGCAGTGGACGGCGGTTGATCGTTTCGGCCACGGCGGTCAAGGCGGACGCCCCCGATTTTTTTGGGGGGCTGCTGGAGGCCAGGGCATACCCTGAAGCGACGCGGTAGTTCAGGGATTTAGTCTGCCCGAATCACTACAAGCGGGAGGTCGCCGTGCCCTATCTGCGCGCCTATCCGGTCGCCGGCACCGAGGGGTCTGGGACCCTGAGCTTCGTCGTCGCGCTCGACGCGCCCTCGATCAACGAGG
>JADZCL010000394.1 GCA_020851615.1 Rubrivivax sp. | reverse complement strand
GGCGTGATCCCCAGCGCCTGGTTGTGGGCGATCTGACGGGTGCGCCGACGCTCCGTCTCGCCGATGGCGCGGCGCATCGACTCGGTCATCTTGTCGGCATAGAGGATGGCGCGGCCATTGAGGTTGCGGGCAGCCCGCCCGATCGTCTGGATCAGGCTGCGCTCGGCACGCAGAAAGCCTTCCTTGTCGGCATCCAGGATGGCCACCAGGCTCACCTCGGGCAGGTCCAGTCCCTCGCGCAGCAGGTTGATGCCCACCAGTACGTCGAACTGCCCCAGGCGCAGGTCGCGCAGGATCTCGACCCGCTCGACGGTGTCGACGTCGCTGTGCAGGTAGCGCACTTTGACACCGTTGTCGGCAAGGTAGTCGGTGAGTTGCTCGGCCATGCGCTTGGTGAGCGTGGTGACGAGCACGCGCTCTTGGCGCGCCACCGTGTCGCGGATCTCCTGCAGCAGATCGTCGACCTGCGTCGCGGCCGGCCGCACCAGCACCTCGGGGTCGACCAGGCCGGTGGGGCGCACGACTTGCTCCACCACCTGGCCGGCGTGGCGCTGCTCGTAGTCCGCCGGCGTCGCCGAGACGAACACCACCTGGCGCATCTTGCGCTCGAACTCCTCGAATTTCAGCGGCCGGTTGTCCAGCGCGCTGGGCAGGCGAAAGCCATACTCGACGAGCGTCGTCTTGCGCGCGCGGTCGCCGTTGTACATGCCGCCGAACTGGCCGATCAGCACGTGGCTCTCGTCCATGAACATGATGGCGTCGGCCGGCAGGTAGTCGACCAGCGTCGGTGGCGGCTCGCCCACCGCAGCACCCGAGAGGTGGCGCGTGTAGTTCTCGATGCCCTTGCAGTGACCGACCTCCTGCAGCATCTCGAGGTCAAAGCGAGTGCGCTGCTCCAGGCGCTGTGCCTCGACGAGCTTGCCCGCCGACACCAGTTCGGCCAGGCGCTCGCGCAGCTCGAGCTTGATCGTCTCGATGGCCGCCAGCACCCGTTCGCGCGGCGTTACCCAGTGGCTTGAGGGGTAGACCGTGAAGCGGGGAATGGCCTGGCGCACACGCCCGGTGAGCGGATCCAGCAGAAACAGACCCTCGATATCGTCGTCGAAGAGCTCGATGCGCAGCGCCAGTTCACTGTGCTCGGCGGGAAAGACGTCGATGGTGTCGCCGCGCACCCGGAAGGCCCCGCGCGTGAAGTCGGTGTCGTTGCGCGTGTACTGCATGCGGATGAGGTGCGCGATCAGCTCGCGCTGGCCGATGCGGTCGCCCTTGCGCAGGGTCATCACCATCTGGTGGTAGTCGGCCGGGTTGCCGATGCCGTAGATCGCACTCACGCTGGCCACGATGACCACGTCGCGCCGCTCCAGCAGGCTCTTGGTCGCCGACAGCCGCATCTGCTCGATGTGTTCGTTGATCGCGCTGTCCTTCTCGATGAAGAGATCGCGCTGCGGCACGTAGGCCTCAGGCTGGTAGTAGTCGTAGTAACTGACGAAGTATTCGACGGCGTTCTTCGGGAAGAACTCGCGGAACTCGCTGTAGAGCTGCGCGGCCAGCGTCTTGTTGGGCGCGAAGACGATCGCCGGCCGGCCCAGGCGGGCGATCACGTTGGCCATCGTGTAGGTCTTGCCCGAGCCCGTCACCCCAAGCAGCGTCTGGAAGGCCAGGCCGTCGTGCATGCCCACGACCAGTTGCTCGATCGCCGCAGGCTGGTCTCCGGCCGGCGGGAAGGTCTGGTTCAGCAGGAAGGGGGAATCGGCAAAGCGCAGCAGATCTCCCACCGCAGGCGCGGCCTGCGCGGCATCGACCGCTGCGGCTTCGTTCATGCAAGGTATTCCGGATGTGGCCAAACTAGAATTGTTGCTTACAGTGGGTGCTGCCTCCCTGCGCAACCGGCAAGCGTAGCGCAATCCGCCACCCCGTGAACAACCCCGTCCTGGCCGCCATCGCCGTGGCCTCACTCAGATGACTTCCTCTGCCTCCGTCTTTGCCGCCGTCGAAATGGCGCCGCGCGACCCCATCCTCGGCCTCAACGAGCAGTTTGCCGCCGACCCGAACCCGGCCAAGGTGAACCTGGGCGTTGGCGTCTACTTCGACGACCAGGGCAAGCTACCCGTCCTGGAATGCGTCGCAGCAGCCGAGAAGGAGCTCTTCGCGGGCCCGCGGGCCAAGGGCTATCTGCCGATAGACGGCATTGCGGCCTACGACAAGGCAGTGCAAGGCCTTGTGTTCGGCAATGGCTCGCCGCTGCTGGCCGCCGCGCGCGTGGCCACGGTGCAGGCGCTCGGGGGCACCGGCGGCCTCAAGCTCGGGGCGGACTTCCTGCGCCGCCTGCTGCCTGAGGCCAAGGTGCTCATCAGCGACCCGAGCTGGGAGAACCACCGCGCGCTCTTCACCAACGCCGGCTTCCGCGTCGAGACCTACCCCTACTACGACCCCGCCACGCGCGGCGTGCGCGTGGACGACATGCTGTCGGCGCTGCAGACGGCACCCGCAGGAGCCATCGTCGTTCTGCATGCGTGCTGCCACAACCCGACTGGCTGCGATCTCACCCCCGCGCAATGGGCCGAGGTGGTACGGGTCATCAAGGCGCGCGACCTCGTGCCCTTCCTCGACATGGCCTACCAGGGCTTCGGCGAGGGCATCGCCGAAGACGGCGCCGTGGTCCAGCTCTTTGCCGACGCCGGCCTGCGCTTCCTGGTCTCGACCTCGTTCTCCAAGAGCTTCTCGCTCTACGGCGAGCGGGTGGGAGCACTCAGCGTCGTGTGTGCCGAACAGGACGAAGCCGCACGCGTGTTGTCGCAATTGAAGATCGTCATCCGGACGAACTACTCCAACCCGCCGACCTTCGGCGCACAGATTGTCGCCACCGTGCTCGGCACCCCCGAACTGCGTGCGACCTGGGAGCGCGAGCTGGGGGCGATGCGCGAGCGCATCCGC
>JADZCL010000393.1 GCA_020851615.1 Rubrivivax sp. | reverse complement strand
GCGCGGCGCACAGCGGTGAGAGGGTAAGAAATGGCGGCCCGGCACGCCATCGCGGCACGCGACGGGGCACGGGCCGCGCAGTCTAGCGGCAGCGCCCGCGCACGAGGCGGCAATTTCCGACGAACTGCGCCTTCAAGAACGATCCACGGATGCCGATCAAGAGCCGTAGGCCCTGCCCTGCGCCAACCCTCGACGCCTGCGTCGCGGACTGCCGCCGGGGTCAGAAGTGACTCGGCAATCCCCAGTTTTTCCCGGCATCCGGGCCGGCCGGCCGCGGCAGCATCGTCGGACCCAAGAACCCTGAACCCAGGCGCCTGCACCCGCGGCAACACCGGGCAGGAATTCGAGAAGCACCCCGTGCCCAGCACCACCACCCAGCACCTGCAGTCGCAGCCGACCACCCCGGTTGCGGCGCGGCCTTCACGCAGCGCGGCGGTGGTGGCCCTGCAGTCGCGTGCCCTGGCGCACGACACCCTGGCCGCGTCCGGCCTGGCCGTGGTCAACGAACTGGCCCTGCAGCTTGGCTGCGAGCGGGTCACCCTGGCACTGGGGCCGCCGCAGCGGCTGCGCGTGCGCGCGGTTTCACACGCGGCCGATCTGCGCCCGCACCAGACGCTGCTCAAGCTGCTCGCCGCGGCGATGAGCGAAGCGATCGAGCAGCGCGCGGCCATCGTGCACCCCCTGCCGCCGGGCGCCTCGCCGACGATCACCCTGGCGCACGACGCACTCGCCCAGGCCAACGGCCACACGGCGATCTGCACCATGCCCATCGTCGCCCGGCGCGAGCTGCTGGGCGCACTGCTTTTCGAGCGCCGCAGCGGCTTCGACAACGTGGCGCTGCAGACCGCCAAGGACGCCGCGATGTTCGTCGGCCCGCTGCTGGCGCTGCAGGAACGCGCCGAGGCGCCCGTCGTCGGCCAGGTCCGGCAGGCGCTGGCACGCAAGCGCGGCCTCACGCCCTGGCGGGTGGCGCTGCCCCTGGCTGCGGCGGCCTGCGCCGTCGCCGCCCTGTGGCCGGTGGCGCATCAGGTCGTTGCCCCCGCGCGGGTGGAAGGTGCGGTGCAGCGCATCGTGGCCGCACCCGCCGATGGATTCATCGCCAGCGTCGCCGCGCGGCCGGGCGACAGCGTCGCTGCAGGGCAGGTGCTGCTGACGCTGGACGCACGCGACTTCGCCCTCGAGCGCAACAAGTGGGCCGCCGAGATGGCCCAGCTCGACAAGCAGTACCGCGACGCCCTCTCCCGCGACGAGGCCGCGCCGATCATGGTTGCCCGTGCCAAGCTCGAGCAGGCGCAGAGCCAGCACGAGCTTGCGGTGCGCCAGCTCGAGCGCGCCAGCCTGCGCGCGCCCATGGCCGGCGTCGTCATCGCCGGCGAGCTGACGCAGTCGGTGGGTCTGCCGGTGCGCCGCGGGCAGGAGCTGATGACGATCGCGCCCGACCGCCGCTGGCGCATCGTCGCCGAGGTCGACGAGCAGGACGTCGCCGCGCTGCGCGCCGGCCAGCGCGCGCAGGTGCTCTTTGCGGGCTGGGGGGCGCAGCCGGTGGCGTTCGACGTGCAGCACATCGCCGCCATCGCCACGCAGGTAGAGCGCCGCAACGTGTTCGAGGTCCAGGGCCAGCTCGCCGAGGGCAGCGCCGCTGCCGCGCTGCGCCCGGGCCAGCGCGGCGTGGCGCGCATCGTCGTCGGCCAGCGCCTGCAGGGCGCGATCTGGTGGGAGCGCGCGCGCGACGCCCTGCGGCGCCTGTCCTGGCGGCTGCTGGGCTGAGCCCACGCACCACGGCCTGCGCCGCGCCCCGGAAGAAGCCCACGATGAGCGAAACGACGCCCCTGCTGTCGCCGCTGTGGTATCGCGTGGCGCACATGCGGCCGCAGCTGCGCAGCGGCGTGCGCGTGGCGCGCCAATGGGTCCGTGGACAGGCGTGGTATCTGCTGTCCGACCCGCTCTCGGGCCGCCACCACCGCTTCAACGAGGGCGCCTACAAGCTGGTCGCCCTGTGCAACGGCCAACGCAGCATCGACGAGGTGTGGGCGCTGCGCGTGGATGCCGAGGGCGACGCCGCGCCCACGCAGGCCCAGGCCATCGAGGTCTTCGCCCAGGCCTTCGGCGCCAACCTGTTCGTCGGCAACGTCGCGCCTGACGCGCGCGCCATCGTCGGGGCGCACGCACGTGCGCGCGCCACGCGCCAGCGCAACGCGCTCAATCCGCTGGCGCTGCGCGTGCCGCTGGCGGACCCCGACGCCCTGCTCGAGCGCCATGTCGCCCGCGTGGCCTGGCTGTTCAGCGCGCGTGCGCAGGCCGTGCTCTGGAGCGTGGTCGCCCTGGGCGCGCTGCTGCTGGCGTTGAATGCCGGCGACTTCAGCGCCTACGCACGCGCCGAGCTCGGCCGCGGCCACATGCTGCTGGCGCTGTGGATCGCCTATCCGCTCATCAAGGCCTTGCATGAGGCGGCGCATGCCTTCGCCATCAAGGCCTACGGCGGCGAAGTGCACGAGGTCGGTGTCAGCCTGCTGCTGCTCACGCCACTGCCCTACGTCGATGCCTCGGCTTCGTCGGCCTTCGCCGACAAGCGCCAACGCATCACCGTGGCTGCCGCGGGAATCGCGGTGGAGGCGCTTCTGGCCAGCGGCGCACTCGTCCTGTGGCTGCTGCTGCAGGATGGATTTGCGCGGCAGATGGCGTTCGCCGTGGCCTTCATCGGCGGCATCTCGACCCTGCTCGTCAACGCCAACCCGCTGCTGCGCCTGGACGGCTACCACGTGTTCTGCGACGCGCTGGACCTGCCCAATCTCGCGCCACGCAGCCAGCGCTGGTGGCAGCAGACACTCAAGCGCCACCTGCTGCGCCTGCCGCAGGCCCGGCCGCTGACGATGGCCGCGGGCGAATGGCCCTGGCTCCTGGTGCACGCGCCGCTGGCCTGGACCTACCGCCTGCTGCTGGTGGGCACGCTGGCGACGCTGCTGGCCCAGTGGCACGCGCTGGCCGGTCTGGCGGTACTGGCCCTGGCCACCTGGACGATGCTGCTGCGCCCGCTGTGGTTGATGCTGCGCTGGAGCCTGGCGTCGCCCGAACTGCAGGGCGCCCGCGCGCGTGCCGGGCTGGCCGGCGCCGGGCTGGCGATGCTGGCGGCCCTGATCCTGTTCGCGCTGCCGCTGCCGCACCGCAGCTTTGCGCCCGGGCTGGTGTGGCTGCCCGAGGACGCCATGGTGCGCCCGGCGGTGGACGGCTTTGTCGACGAGGTGCTGGTCAGCGACGGCGAGCTCGTCGTCCCCGGCACGCTGCTCGTGCGCCTGGCCAACGAGCCCCTGCTGCAGGAGCTGACCGCCGTTCAGGCCAAGCTGGTGCAGATGCAGATCGAGCGCGACGACCGCTTTGCCAGCGACGCGCTGCGCTCGGAGCTGGCCGGCGACGAGCTCGCCCGGCTCGTTGCAGAGCGCACGGAACTGCAGGCCCGCGTCGACGCACTCGACGTGCGCGCAGTCGTACGCGGCCGGGCGGCCATCCCGCCGCGCCTGCTGCCGGGCCGCCATGTCACGCAGGGCGAGACGATCGCCCAGGTGCTGCCACCGGGTGAGCCCGTGATCCGCGCCTTGGTGGCCAACGACGACATCGAGGCCGTGCGCACGCAGCCCGGCACGATCACGGTGGCCCTGGCGCGCACCGACGGCGCCAGCGCGCGCGCGCAGCTGGTCGGCGCCATCCCCAGGGCGTCGACGGCCCTGCCCAGCGCCGCGCTGGGCGAGGAGGCCGACGGACCGATCGCCACCGACACCGCCGACGGCAGCGGGCGCACGGCGCGCGAGCCGCGCTTCGCGCTGGAGTTGGAACTTCTGCCCGGCGCAACACCGGCCCCGGTGGGCAGCCGCACCCTCGTCACCTTCGACCATGGCCGCACGCATCTGGCGGCCCTGCTGGCGCAGTTCGTGCGCCGCGCCTTCCTGCGTCACTTCGAGCGATGAAACCGGCCCTGCCCACCCGTGATCTGGCGCTGGCGGCCTACCCCCAGCGCGAGGAGGAGGCGCACCCCGGTCTCGCACGCGCCTGGCGCAGCGTGTGCGCGCGGCTGGCCGGCACGCGCACGGCACGCCTGCCCGGCGACGTGGCGCACGCCCTGCACGCCAGCGCAGATCGCCTGCGCACGCTGGATGCCACCGCGCTGGCGGCGCAGGCCACACGCCTGCGTGCCCCCTTGCGCGCCGCCGGTCTGCGCGGCCCACGGGCGGGGCAGGCGCTGGCGCTGGTGGCCGCCCTGGCGCAGCGCACGCTATCCGTCAGCCCCTATCCGACGCAACTCTGCGCGGCCTACACCATGTTGCAGGGCCGCTTCGTCGAGATGGCCACCGGCGAGGGCAAGACGCTGGCCACCGGCCTGGCCGCTGCGCTGGCGGCGCTGGCCGGCGTGCCGGTGCAGGTCCTGACCGCCAACGACTACCTCGTGCAGCGCGACCGCGACGGCCTGGCCCCGCTGTTTGACGCCCTTGGCCTCACCAGCGCCTGCGTGCTGCCGGACACGCCGCGCGCCGAACGCGCCCGCGCCTACCGCGCCGACATCGTCTACCTGTGCGCCCGCGAGCTTGCCTTCGACTACCTGAAGGACCACCTCGAGAGCCGCGGCGAGCGCGATGCCCGCGTGCTCGCCGCGCAGGCCATGCAGGCGGCCGAGGACACTGCGGGCACCGCCGCGCGCTCCGAGGCAGGCATGGGCTCCGTGCTGGCCGGGCTGCACTTCACCATCGTCGACGAGGCCGACAGCGTGCTGCTGGACGAGGCCACGCTGCCCTTGATCGTCGCGCAGTCCGCCGGCGACGTTGACGCCGACGCCTACCGGCGCGCCTTCGCCCTGGCCCGTACGCTGCAGCGCCAGCGCGACTACGAACTGCAGCCGCAGACGCGCCCTGCCAAGCTGACCGATGCCGCACGCGCACTGCTGGGCCCGGCCCTGGAGGGCGCCCGCGGTGCGCTGCGGCCCGCGCGGCGCGCCCACGAACTGATCGAGGCCGCCCTGGCCGCACGCTGGCTCTACCGGCGCGACCGCGACTACGCCATCGTGGCGGGCCGCCTGCAGCTGATCGACGAAACCACCGGCCGCATCGCGCAGGGGCGGCAGTGGAGCGACCCGCTGCACGCGATGGTCGAGATCAAGGAAGGGCTGGATCCGTCGCCGCCCACGGTGACGGCCGCCCAGATCACCTATCAGCGCCTGTTCCCGCGCTGCCTGCATCTGGCGGGCTCCAGCGGCACGCTGCGCGAGGCGCAGGGCGAGCTGCGCGCGCTCTACGGCGTGGCGGTGCAGCCGGTGCCGCTGGCCTGCGCCAGCCGGCGCCGGTGGCTGGGCGAGCGCGTGTTCGTCGACGCAGCAGCCAAGGCGCAGGCCATCGTCGAGCGCGTGCAGGTCATGCGCATGCGGGGCCGACCCGTCCTCGTGGGCACCGACAGCGTGGCGGCATCGGCGGCCCTCTCGGCCAGCCTGCTGGCGGCCGGCATCGAACACCAGTTGCTCAACGCCGTGCAGGACGCCGCCGAGGCCGCCTGCGTCGCGCGCGCGGGGCACTGCGGCGTCGTCACCGTCGCCACCAACATGGCCGGGCGCGGCACCGACATCCGCCTGGACGCCGCCGCCCATGCCGCCGGCGGCCTGCACGTCATCGCCGCCATGCGCAACCGCGCACGCCGCATCGACCGCCAGCTCATCGGCCGCGCCGCCCGCCACGGCGACCCGGGCTCGGCCGAACGCGTGCTGGCGCTGGACGACCCGCTGTTCGCGCAGGCCCGCGGCGCAGCACCGCTGCGCCTGCTGGCGCAGCGCACGGCGCGCGCCGGTTGCGTCCAGCCCTGGCTGGCGCGCCCGCTGGCGACCCTGGCCCAGCGCACGGCCGAATGGAACGACCGCGCGCGCCGCCACGAGTTGCGCCGCGCCGAACAGCACGCCGCCCAGGCCTGGGCCTTTGCCGGGGGCGTGGAATGAAGAGCCGACCGAACGTCGATTGCCGGAGTGACCCATGAGCAAGACCCGCACCCATCTGACCTGTGCTGCGCTGCTGTGGCCATGGCTGGCCCTGGCCGCAGCCGCGGCACCCGGCCAGCCTGCAGCGGCCGCTGCCCGCCCGCTGGACTGCATGATCCAGCCGCACCTGGTGGTGCAGATCGGCAGCGGCGTACCCGGCCTGATCGAGAGCATCGCCGTCGACCGCGGCGACCGGGTCGTGCGCGGGCAGCCCATCGTGCAGCTTGCCGCCCAGGTCGAGCGCGCGGCACTGGCGGTGGCGCGCGAACGCGCCAGCCAGCAGGGCGAGGTAGCGGTGGCCAGCAGCTCGCGCGAGCTCGCCGAGCGCGAACTCGAGCGCGCGCGCGAGCTGCGCGCACAGAACTTCGTCTCGCAGACCTACCTCGACAAGGCACGCGCCGAGGCCAAGGTGGCCGGTG
>JADZCL010000392.1 GCA_020851615.1 Rubrivivax sp. | reverse complement strand
GGTGACGCCGAGGCCGCGCGCGACCTGGCCGCCAACGACTTCAAGTACTGGGAGCTCATGCGCCAGGCCTGCGCACGCGGCCTCAAGACCTTCGACTACGGCCGCAGCAAGCAGGGCACGGGCTCCTTCGCCTTCAAGAAGAACTGGGGCTTCGAGCCCCAGCCGCTGCACTACGAGTACTGCCTCTACAAGCGCGACGCCGTACCCCAGAACAACCCGAGCAACGGCAAGTACAAGCTGCTCATCGAGACCTGGCGCCGCATGCCCATCGGCATGGCCAACTGGCTCGGGCCGCACATCGTGCGCAGCCTGGGATGAGCATGGCCAAGATCCTGTACCTGGTGCACCGGCTGCCCTACCCGCCCAACAAGGGCGACAAGGTGCGCTCCTACCACCTGCTGCGCCACCTCGCGGCGCGGCACCAGGTCTACCTCGGGACCTTCGTCGACGACCCCGACGACATGGCGCACGTCGACACGCTGCGCCAATGGTGTGCCGACGTCAAGGCCATCCCGCTGCACCCGCGGCGGGCGCGGCTGGCCAGCCTGCGGGGCTTGCTCGGTGCCGATGCGCTCACCCTGCACTACTACCGCAGTGCCGAACTGCAGCGCTGGGTCGACCAGACGCTGCAGCGCGAGCGCATGGAGACGGCCGTCGTCTTCAGCTCCTCGATGGCGCAGTACGCGCAGGCGCGGCCGGGCCTGGCGATGCTCGTCGACTTTGTCGATGTCGACTCGGCCAAATGGACGCAGTACGCAGGCCGGCACCGCTGGCCGCTGTCGTGGCTCTACCGCCGTGAGGGCCGCGCCCTGCTGGCCTATGAACGCCGGGTGGCGGCGGAGTCGGCGCGCGCTTATTTCGTGACCGAGCAGGAGACCGCGCTGTTCCGCAGCCTGGCACCCGAGTGCACGCCGCGGCTTGGCACGCTGTGCAACGGCGTCGATGCCGACTTCTTCGCGCTCGACCCCGCGCGGGCCTCGCCCTTTGCCCCCGGCGAGCCGGCGATCGTCTTCACCGGCGCGATGGATTACTGGCCCAACGTCGACGCGGTGCAGTGGTTCGTCGCCGACATGCTGCCGGCCCTGCGCGCGCGCTGGCCTGAGCTGCGCCTGCACATCGTCGGCCGCAGCCCCACCCCGGCCGTGCGTGCACTGGCTGGTGACGCCGTGCACGTCACCGGCACCGTGCCCGATGTGCGCCCCTACCTGCAGCACGCCAGTGCAGTGGTGGCCCCGCTGCGACTGGCACGCGGCGTGCAGAACAAGGTGCTGGAGGCGATGGCGATGTCCTGCGCCGTCGTCGCGGCCGAGCCCTGCGTGGCGGCACTGGGCCCGCATGCCGCGCCGGCCGTGCTGGGAGCCGTCACCAGCGACGACTACGTCCGCCAGTTGCACGGCTTGCTGGCTGATGCGACGGGCCGGCGCGCGCTCGGGGCGCGCGCACGGCAATGCGTCGCGCAACACTTCAGCTGGGATGCGCATCTGGGGCGACTCGATGCGGATCTCAGCCCGGGTGGCCTGGTCGCGGGCAAGGCACCCGCGCGACCCCTTGCACAGCCGGTCTGCCAGCCATGAACCCGACGACCACCCTGACGGCCATTACCCCCTCGCGCTGGCGCCTGCCGCTGGCCACGCTGGTCCTCCTGCTGGCCGCGCTGCTGCTGCTGTACCTGGACACCGCGCGCGGCATGGTCGAGATCTGGACGCGCAACGACACCTTCGCCCACGGCTACCTGGTGCTGCCGATGACGCTGTGGATGGTCTGGCGCCAGCGCGCCGCGCTCGCCATGCAGACGCCGCGCCCATGGCCGCTCATGCTGCTGCCGCTGGCCGTGCTGACGGCGCTCTGGGCGCTGGCCGACCTCGTCAACGTCAATGCCGCCGCGCAGTTCGCCTTCGTGGGCATGCTGATCGTCGTCGTGCCGCTGGTGCTGGGGCCGGCGGTGGCGCGGCAGATCGTCTTCCCGCTCCTCTTCCTGCTCTTTGCCGTGCCCTTTGGCGAGTTCATGCTCGAGCCGATGATGAACTGGACGGCGGACTTCGTCGTCTGGGCGCTGCGCATGTCGGGCATCCCGGTCTACCGCGAGGGCCTGTTCTTCGTCATCCCGAGCGGCAACTGGTCGGTCATCGACGAGTGCAGCGGCGTGCGCTACCTCATCGCCTCGTTCATGGTGGGTTCGCTCTTTGCCTACCTGAACTATCGCTCGCTGCGCAAGCGCACCATCTTCATGCTGGTGTCGCTGCTCACGCCCATCGTCGCCAACTGGCTGCGCGCCTATCTCATCGTGCTGATGGGTCATCTCTCGAACAACAAGATCGCCACCGGCGTGGATCACCTGCTCTACGGCTGGGTCTTCTTCGGCGTCGTGATCATGATCATGTTCATGATCGGCATGCGCTGGAGCGACAGCGACGAGGCGCAGCCGCTGCCGCAAGGCGAGGCCTCCAGCGAGCTGCCGGCACGGCCGGCGCGCGTGGCGCGCGCGGTGCCGGTTGCCCTTGGCGC
The DNA here is from genome assembly GCA_020851615.1 of Rubrivivax sp. GTDB lineage: Bacteria > Pseudomonadota > Gammaproteobacteria > Burkholderiales > Burkholderiaceae_C > Rubrivivax. The sequence continues at coordinate 837 of JADZCL010000392.1, read as the reverse complement.
TGCGTTGCTGCTGGCCTGGCCGCATGGCGCCATCAGCGCGCTGCAAGGCCGTGAGCGCGCTGCTGCCGCGCCGCAGATGCAGCTGCCGCAGACCATCCAGGGCTGGCAGCTGGCCGAGCGACCCGCACTCGACTGGGCCCCGTCATGGCACAAGCCGCGGCTGGAGCTGCATCGCGGCTATGCGAATGCGGGGCAGCCGGTCGGCGTCTACGTGGCCTACTACCGCGGCCAGGATGCGCAGAGCAAGCTCGTGAGCTCACTCAATGCCGTCGTGGCCATGAACGACAGGCGCTGGAACGTCGTCGGCACCGGGACCGGGCGCCCGGACGCGGCAGGCGGGTGGGGCCAGGGGTGGCGCGAGTACGACCTGCTCGGGCCCGAGCTGCGCGTTGGCGGCGCCTCACGCCCGCAGGTCGTGGCGCGGGCCTTCTACTGGGTCGACGGACGCATCTACGCCAGCGACGTCGCCGCCAAGCTGGCCACGCTCTGGAGCCGCCTGCGCGGGCAGCTCGACGACGGTGCGGCGCTCGTGATCTACGCCAGTGCCGACAGCTTCACCGAGGCCCGCCAGCGCGTGCAGGCGTTCCAGGCCGCCGCACTCCCGCCACTCACGCAAACCTTTGCGGCCACGAGCCAGCGCCACTGAGCGCGCGCGCATGCCCGATCCGCACAACACCCTGAAGACATGAACGCGACCTCCCAGACTCTGGCCGTCATCGGCCTTGGCTACGTCGGCCTGCCCCTGGTCGTCGAATTCGGCAAGCACATGCGCACCATCGGCTTCGACATTGCGCAGAACAAGGTCGACGCCTGCCTGCGCGGCACCGATCCCAGCCG
>JADZCL010000391.1 GCA_020851615.1 Rubrivivax sp. | reverse complement strand
CTGATCGACCCCGAGGCCATCGCACGGACCATCCAGCTGCTGTCTGCCGAGCGCTACAGCGAGGTCCTGACGCTGTACTTCGAGCAAGCCGAGGCGACTGTCGAGCAAATGCGCCATGCGGTCCGCGACGCCCAACCGCTGGCCCTGGGCACGCATGCCCATGCCACGCGGGGCGCGGCACTCAACCTGGGGCTGCCTGCCCTGGCGGCCGTTGCCAAGGCCCTGCAAGACGGAGCGGCCCACCTGCCGGCACACGAGGTCGCGCGCCTCGTGCAGCAGTTCGCCGAGCTGATCCCCGCCACACGCGAGGCGGCACGCGCCGCTGCCCTGCTCCCAGGTACTGCCAGGCTTGCCGGCTGACCGCACACGCCGGCGAAGCGCTCAGATGATGACCGGTTCGGGCTCGAGGCGAATTCCAAAGCGCCCGTAGACGCTCTCCTGGATCGCCCGCGCCAGCGTCACCACCTCGGCGCCACTGGCCCCACCCCGGTTGACCAGCACCAGCGCCTGGCGCTCGTAGACGCCGGCACGTCCGATGCTCTTGCCCTTCCAACCGCAGGCATCGATCAGCCAGCCCGCGGCGAGCTTCACGCTGCCGTCGGGCAAGGGGTAGTGCACGATCTCGGGATCACGGCCGATGATGTCGCGGCACTGCTCGGCACTGACGATGGGGTTCTTGAAGAAGCTGCCGGCGTTGCCGACCTGCGCCGGGTCGGGCAGCTTGGCGCGCCGGATCGCACACACCCATTCGAAGATCGTGCCCGCCGTGGGCGCGGTGTTGCCGGTCTCGGCCATCCTGCGCTCGAGCTCCAGGTAGCCCAGCGCCGGTTGCCAGGGTCGCGCAAGGCGCAGGCGCACCCGCGTGATCAGGCTCTTGCCTGCAAGGCCACCGTCATGGGCCGGGCGCTTGAAGACGCTGTCGCGGTAGCCGAAACCGCAGGCCCGGGCATCCAGCGTGACCGTGCGCCCGGTCACCAGATCGACCGCGTCGAGCGACTCGAAACGGTCCTTCAGCTCCACCCCGTAGGCGCCGATGTTCTGCACCGGCGCTGCACCCACGGTGCCCGGGATCAAGGCCAGGTTCTCGAGCCCGGGCCAGCCCTGTGCCAACGTCCACTGGACCAGGTCGTGCCAGGTCTCCCCGGCGCCGGCCTCGACGATCCAGGCATCGGGCCGCTCGGCCAGCAGACGCCGTCCACGCACCTCCACGCGCAATACCACCGCCTGCGGATCGCGTGTGAAGACGATGTTGCTGCCCCCGCCCAGCACGAGCTTCGGTGCCGCCCCGCACTCGGGGTCGGCCAGCACCCGCCTGACATCGGCCTCGCTGCGCACCCGCACCAGCAGCCGTGCCAGCGCCGGCAGGCCGAAGCTGTTGAGCTCGCGCAGGCTGGCGTCGCGCTCGCGCAGCAACGCCGTCTCGGGCGTGCGCAGGAGTTCGTGACCCGGCGTGTTCATCGCCCTGATTCTCGTCGACACCAGGCACCTGCTGCACACGCCTGCAGCTGCCCGGCCGTGGCAGAATTTCGAGCGACCGACAAGCCCCCTGGTGGTCGCCCATGCCCAGCTTCGATACCGTCCTCGAACCCGACCTCGTTGAAGTGCGCAATGCCGTCGACCAGGCCAACAAGGAGATCGGCACCCGCTTCGACTTCAAGGGCAGCAGTGCGCGCGTCGAGTTCATCGATCAGAGCGCCAAGCAGCGTGAACTGCAGCTCGACGCCGACAGCGACTTCCAGCTCCAGCAGGTGCGTGACCTGCTTCTGGCGCGCTTGGCCAAGCGCTCGCTGGACATCCGCTTCCTCGACCTCTCGACCAAGCCGCAGAAGATGGGCGGCGACAAGCTGCGCCAGTTGCTGCCGCTCAAGTGCGGCGTCGACGCCGCAACGGCCAAGAAGATCCAGGGCCTGGTGAAGGGCAGCAAGCTCAAGGTCCAGGCGGCCATCCAGGGCGACGTCGTCCGCCTCACCGGCGGCAAGCGCGACGACCTGCAGGCGGTGATGGCACTTCTGCGCAAGGATGTCGCCGAATTGCCCCTGTCCTTCACCAACTTCCGCGACTGATGCACCGGTCGCTGCCGCGGCCCGCTGCACGCGGCGTGCTCGGCTCTCGCGTCGCGCCCGGCGCACTCTGCCTCCTGGCCTGCCTGGCCTGCCTGTCCTTGCCCGCTGCCGCACAGGCGCCACGCGTTCAACTGGGGGGCGTGATGGGTGCACGCGCCTTGCTGATCATCGACGGACAGCGCCAGTTGCTCGCCGTCGGCGACAGCGCGCAGGGCGTGCGGCTGCGCACGCTGCAGGCGGACAGCGCCGAGGTCGAGGTGCAAGGGCGCGCGCTCACGCTGCGTCTGGGTGCTGCGGCACTGGTCCCGGAGTCGGGCGCGACACGCCCGAGGCCGGCCAACGAGATCGTGCTCACCGCGGGCCCCGGCGGTCACTTCGTGACCGATGGGGCAATCAACGGCCGGCCGGCGCGCTTTCTCGTCGACACCGGCGCCACGACCGTTTCACTCGGCCAGGCCGATGCAGAGCGCCTGGGTCTGGACCTGCGCCACGGCCAGCAGGGCCTCAGCAGCACCGCCAACGGCACGGTGCCCGTGGTGCTGCTGACGCTGGCTCGAGTGCGCGTGGGCGAGGTCGAGGTGTCCCAGGTGCCGGCGGTGGTGATGCCGCAACCCATGCCTTATATCCTGCTGGGCAACAGCTTCCTCACCCGCTTCCAGATGCGACGCGAGAACGACGTGATGCGGCTCGAATTGCGACGCTGAGCAGGCCCCGGTGGCGACGATGGGGGCCGCGCACGCGCAAAGACGCCGGCCCCGACAAGGCCCGCGGTGGCCAGCAGGAGCAGCACGGCTGAGTAGCTCCCCAGCACGACGAGCAGCCCCGCAATGCCCACCGGTGCCGCAGCCTGGGCCAGCAGCGCCTGCATCGAGATGGCAGCACCGATGCGTCCCACGTTCGAGCGCCCGAAGTAGCTCGGCAGCAGACTGCCACGCACAATGGTTGCCAGGCCGTTGCCAAGGCCGAAGACCACGGCGAACAGCAGCAGCGTGGCCATCCGGTCTCCGGCCGCCAGCAGCAGCAGGGCCAGCGGCATGGCCAGCATCACGACCACCCCCAGCCGGTGCAGCGAGAGCCTGCGTCCCACCCACGCATAGGCCAGGCGCCCAAGCACCTGCGCCGGCCCGATCCATACCAGCACCGCCACGGCCTGCGCTTGGCTCAGCCCCTTGGTCTGCAGCACCGGCAGCATGTGCGCCCAGAGTCCGGGGCCGATGAAGGCCAGGACCGTGAATGCGCAGGCCAGTTGCCAGAAGGCCGGCGTCCGCAGCGCGCCCTGCAGCGTCGTGTCAGCCGGCTCGTCAAGGGGGTGCACGGCCACGCCCTTGCGCCCGCCCCGCAGCAACCAGGCGTGAAAGGGTGCGACCACGAGCGCCAGCAGGGCCGCCAGCACGAGCAACGCGCCGCGCCAGCCCAGCGCGTGCACGAGCGCGGCCACCGCCGGGAACGACAAGGTGCTGGCAAACCCACCAACGAGCGTGAGCGTCGTGATCGCCTCGCGATAGCGCGTCGGGTAGCGCTTGATCAATTCGTTGAACGCCGGCTCGTACAAGGTCATGGCCATCGCCACGCCCAGCAGCAGCATCGACGCGTAGAGCATCCAGGGCGCGCGCACCGTCGCCCACAGCAGGCAGCCGAGCGCACCCACCACGGCCCCCCCCGTGAGCACACGTCGCCCATGGCCACGGTCGATGGCGGCACCCACCGCAAAGCTGGCCAGGGCCCAGGTCAGCAGCGCCACCGTAAAGCCGCCCATCAGCGTCGCCTTGGTCCAGGCCAGCTCCCGCATCATGGGCAGGACGAAGGATGAGAAGCCGTAGTACAGGACCGCCCAGGCCAGAATCTGGCCCAGCGCGAGACCGGCCACCACGGTGCGGTAACCCACTTCCTCTTCAGCAGACGCGGCACCGATGCTGTGCGGTTGGCGCATCGTTGCGATTGTGGGCTCGCCGCGCACGTCCTGCGGCGGCACCCACCCGCCGGTCAGGTGCCGATAATGCCGGCCACCACGATGCGATGAGCCCGGAGGGCACAGCCGATGAACCTGGATTTCAGCGCCGAGGAACTGGCCTTGCGTGCCGAGGTCCGCCAGTGGGT
>JADZCL010000390.1 GCA_020851615.1 Rubrivivax sp. | reverse complement strand
TTGCCGCCGCTTGAAAGCAGCTCGAGATAGCGCTGCCTGGCGCTGTCGCGATCGGCCGGCGCGCCGCTGTTCATGGTCTTGAAGAGCTGTGCGCTGGAGGCAAAGCAGGTCGCGTACTGGTAGACGTAGTAGGGCGAGTTGAAGAAGTGCGAGATGCGCGCCCAGGTGTACTGGTAGAAGTCATCGACGGTGAGCGCGTTGCCGTAGTAGTCGCGCAGCAGTTGCAGGTAGAGCCGGTTCAGGACTTCGGCGGTCAGGGGCTGCCCCCGCTCGACAAGGCGGTGCGCCTGCAGTTCGAAGTCGGCGAACATGACCTGCGTGTAGAAGGTCTGCATGATCTGGTCGGCCGCGTGCTGCAGAAGCAGGAAGCGCTCCTTGGCGTCGGTGGTGGTTTGCAGCAGGTGCTCGAGCAGGAAGCGTTCGTTGGTCGTGCTGGCGACCTCGGCAACGAAGATGGTGTAGTCGGCGGTGGCAAAGGGCTGCTGCTCATAGCTCAGTACGGTGTGCAAGGCATGCCCGGCCTCGTGCGCGAGCGTGAACATGGCGTCCAGCGTGTCGTTGTGGTTGAGCAGCAGGTAGGGCCCGACGCCGTAGACGCCGGCGCTGTAGGCGCCGGCGCGCTTGCCCTCACTTTCGTAGACATCGATGCGCCCGCCTTGCACGAAGCGGCGGAAGCGCTCGCCGTAGGCCGTGCCCAGCGGTGTGATCGAGTCCAGGACGAGCGCACGCGCATCGGCGTAGGGGTACTTCTTGTCGGTGACGAACAGCGGCTGGAAGTTGTCGTAGGTGTGGTACTGCTGCAGGCCAAGCAGCTTCTGGCGCAGGCGGATGTAGCGCTGCAGCGGTGCGGTGCCCGCGCGCGTGGCGGCGATGAGGTTCTCGACCACGGCGCTGGGGATCGCGTTGCCGAACAGCGCGGATTCCAGCGTGTTCGGGAAGTTGCGCGCCTGGGCCACGAACCAGTCGCGTTCGAGTACGCCCTTGTAGATCGCCGCATAGGTGGCGGCATTGGCGCCGTAGGTGCCCAGGTGGGCCTCGGCCGCCTTGGCGCGGTCGCTCTGGTTGCGGTTGCGCTCAAGCAGCGCGGCGTAGGCGCCGGGGGCCAGCTTGACGGACTGGCCGTCGCTGAAGGCCACGGTCGGGAACTGGATGTCCGCGGTGGAGAGCTCTTCGTAGACCGTGCGTGGGGCCTGGTTGGTCGGTCCCGCGAGCGAGAGGATGCGCTCGCCCTTCTCGTCCAGGACATGCGCGCGCTTGCGGAACTCGTCGAGGATGGGGTGGCGGTAAGGGGCCAGAGCCGGGGTGGAATCCAGCCAGGCGCGTACCGTGGCCTCGGGCAGCGTGAGCAACTCGGGTGTGAACCAGCTCGTTGCGGCATCGAACTTTGCAAACACCGCACCCACGCGCTGGAAGCGCCCGCTGACGGCCTGGTCGCGCGTGTCGACGTCGCGCTGCAACTGCGGGTAGCGGTAGATGCGGTATTGCAGCTTGCCGATCTCGTCCAGGGCCTGGTAGGCGCTCAGCAAGGCCTTGGGCCCTTGTGCAAGCGTGCCCTTCAGCCTGGCGAAGGCGTCCATGCGCTGCTCCATCTCGGCCATGCCGGCCTCCCACGCAGCCCAGTCGGCGTAGATGGGGCGGAAGTCCCACTTGAACTCGGCGGGGACCTCGGCCCGCGGGCGCGGCGTGCTTGGAGCGGACGAGGCGAGAGAGGGTGTGGTGGACATGGCAAAGGCGGTCAACAGGGCGCTGCCAAGCAGCTTGCGTGGACTGGCGGCCGGGAGCAGGCGGGAACGCATGGGTTTGACGGGCGGGGTGGCGGTGGTGGAACGGGCGCGCAGTATCGCGCGCCGGGCGCCGTGGCTGCGGGTCGCAGCGGCCGTGCAGCAAACGATGCCCCTGCCTGCGCCCAGGTAATTGTCTTGGGCTTGGCGCAGCCTGCTTTGTGCCTCATGCTGCGCGCCGCGCGCGCTTGCCTTATGGGGCATGGCGCACAAGACAAACAACGGAGACAGGATCGAACGATGAACCTTCAGGACTCACTCTGGGCCATCACACTGGCCGGCATGGGGCTGGTGACGCTGGCCTTTCTTCACGTCGTCAGCCAGGCGGGAATCACCGCCGACGAGGCGGCCACGCGCCGCTCGGCACACACGGCGAACAGGCTGCGCAGATGGCTGTTTGCGCTATTGCTGCTGGGCTTCATTGGGGGCACGTGGGCAACGCTGCGCCACTTCCCGATCCCGGCACAGCATGAGGCGCTGGATGCCAAGCAGACGGTGGACGCGGTCGGGCGCATGTGGTCCTGGCAGTTGACGCCCGACAAGGTGCAGGCCGGCAGCGCGGTCGAATTCCGTGTCACGAGCAGCGATGTCAATCACGGCTTCGCCATCTACGGCCCTGACGGCCGCATCGTCGCGCAGACACAGGCCATGCCCGGCTACGCCAACAAGCTGCTGCACACCTTCGACCAGCCCGGGACCTACACGGTGCAGTGCCTCGAGTACTGCGGCATCGGTCATGGTCCGATGAAGAGCAGCTTCGAAGTCCTGGCGGCAAAGGGGGACTGAACATGGCTGCACTGACCTTGTACCCGCAGGAAGAGCAACTCGCCGGCCCAGACCGGACCGCGTTCAACCTCTACATGATCACAGGCGTCGTGGTTGTCGTCGTCATGATGATCGTCGGCCTGACCATGCGCATGGCCCAGGCAACCTGGATCGGCGTAGGCTCCAACGTCTTCTATCAGCTGCTCTCGCTGCACGGCGCGGGCATGGTTGGTACTGCATCCCTGGTGACGACAGCGGTGATGTGGTTCTTCCTGCGCAAGTACGTGCCGCTGCACCGCTGGGCCTTCCTCACCAACTACGTGCTGTTCATGCTCGGCGTGGTGTGCATCATCCTGGCCGTGACGGTGGGTGGCTACGGCGCGCTGTGGACCTTCCTCTACCCGCTGCCGGCGCAGGGGATGGGCATGTGGTCACCCGGGGCGTCCGCGCTCTTCCTCAGCGGCTACCTGCTGATCGGCGTCGGTGCCCTGCTGTTCTACCTGGATGCCGCGGCAGCCATCATCAAGGTGCATGGCAACCTCGCGCGCGCGCTGGGCGTGCAGTGGCTGCTGGGCGGCACGATCGATCCGCAGCACCCGAAGGCGGTGGTTGCGAGCACGATGGTGATCATCTCCAACTCGCTGGGCATCATCGCGGGTGCGGTCGTGCTGGTGATGAGCCTGCTGAACATCTTCTTTCCGCAGATCGCCCTGGACGCGCTGTTCGTGAAGACGCTGACCTACTGGTTCGGCCACCAGTTCATCAACGCTGCGATCTACATGGCGGCCATTGCGGTCTACGAGCTGCTGCCCCGCTATACGGGCAAGCCCTATCCGATCTCGCGACC
>JADZCL010000389.1 GCA_020851615.1 Rubrivivax sp. | reverse complement strand
GCTGCGCTCCATCGTCACCGCCATCAGGTGGCAGCCCACGCCGGCCAGCGCGTGGCTGCCCTCGGGCACGCGGGTCGAGCGGTTGTGCGGGCAGCCCGAGCAGAAGTCGGGCGTGCGCGCCAGCGGCGCGGGCGCCGGGCGTGCGGCGGCGGGCTCGGCGAGCCCGAAGCGGGTGTCCCAGCCGCCACCGGGGTGCAGCCGCGCCAGCCGTGAGGCCAGCGCACGCGCCACCAGGGCCGGCGTCAGGTCGCCGGTGGGCGGCAGCAGCCATTGCCCGGGCGGGGCGGGCCATTCGCCGCTCTCGTCGAACTTGCCCAGCACGCGCGGGCGCACGTCGTCGCGCCAGTCGTAGAGCATCTCCTTCAACTGGTACTCGATGATCTGGCGCTTCTCCTCGACGACCAGGATCTCGTCTAACCCGGTGGCGAAGCGGCGCACCGAATCGGCCTCCAGCGGCCAGGGCATGGCGACCTTCATCACGCGCAGCCCGAGCGCGGCAGCGCGCTCGTCACTCAGGCCCAGGTCGTGCATGGCCTGGCGCAGGTCCAGCCACGCCTTGCCGCAGGCCAGCAGGCCCAGGCGTGCCTTGGGCCCGTCGATGACGAGCCGGTTCAGGCCGTTGGCGCGCGCGTAGGCGAGTGCGGCGTAGATCTTGGTCGCCTGCATGCGCTGTTCCTGCGCCAGCTGCGGGTCGGGCCAGCGGATGTGCACGCCGTCGGCGGGCAGGCTGTAGTCGGTGGGCAGGCGGGGCTGCACGCGCGCGCCGTCGATCTCGACCGTGGCTGAACTCTCGACGATGTCGGCCGAGAGCTTGAGCCCCACCCACAGGCCGGCGTAGCGCGACATGGCCCAGCCGTGCAGCCCGTAGTCGAGGATGTCCTGCACGCCCGCGGGCGCCAGCACCGGGATGCCGCAGGCCGAGAAGATGTGCTCGCTCTGGTGCGCCACCGCCGACGAGCGCGCGGCGTGGTCGTCGCCGGCCACCACCAGCACGCCGCCGTGGCGTGCCGTGCCGGCGTGGTTGGCATGCTTGAAGACATCGGCGCTGCGGTCCACGCCGGGGCCCTTGCCGTACCACATGGCGAAGATGCCCTCGCGCCGGGCGCCGGGCAGCAGGCCCAGTTGCTGGCTGCCCCAGACCGCGGTCGCCGCCAGATCCTCGTTGACGCCGGGGCGGAAGCGGATGTCGTGTGCGCTCAGATGCGCCTGCGCCTCGTGCAGCGCGCTGTCCAACCCGCCCAGCGGCGAGCCGCGGTAGCCGGTCACGAAGCCGGCGGTGTCGAGCCCGGCAGCGCGGTCGGCTTCCTTCTGCAGCATGGGCAGGCGCACCAGCGCCTGGATCCCGGTGAGGAAGACGCGCCCGTGCGCGGTGCGGTACTTGTCGTCGAGCGCTACGCGAGCCAGAGTCATGTCGCCCCCACCGTGGTTTGCAGCTCAGTCGCGAACGAGGGTGAACTTGCCGTTCTTCACCGTCATCAGCACGCGCCCGCGCTGGTCGTAGCCCGAGTGGTCCTTGGGCGTCATGTTGACCACGCCCTGCGCGGTGACGAGATCGTGCGTGGCCTCGAGGGCATCGCGCAGCGCGGCGCGGAACTCGGGCGTACCGGGCTTGCCGGCCTTGGCGGCGACGGGGATGGCGTGTTGCAGCAGCATGCCGGCGTCCCACACCCCGGCGCCGAAGATCGGCGGCCGGGAGCCGAACTGCTTCTCGTAGCGACCCAGGTAGTCCAGCGCCACCTTCTTGGTGGGCACGCTGTCGGGGATCTCGTCGACGACCAGCAGCAGCGGGCCGACGACCATGGCGCCTTCGACCTTCTTGCCGCCGATCTGGATGAAGGCGCCGGTGGCCGAGCCGTGCGTGTGATAGATCGTGCCCTTGTAGCCGGCATCGACGAGTTGCGTGTGCGGCAGCGCGGCACCGGCGGCCACACCGGCCACCAGCACGGCGTCGGGGCTGGCGGCGATGAGCTTGAGCACCTGGCCGGTGACGCTCGTGTCCTGGCGGCTGTAGCGCTCGTTGGCGACGATCTTCAGGCCGGCCTTCTCGGCCATCGGCGCGAAGGTCTTGTACCAGACCTCGCCGTAGGGGTCGTTGTAGCCGATGAAGCCCACGGTCTTCACGCCCCGCTTGGTCATGGCGGCGATCAGCCCGTCGCTGATGACGTCGTCGTTGGGGTGGGTCTTGAAGGCCCAGCGCTTCTGCTCGTCCATCGGCAGCACCACGGCGCCCGTGCCCACGGGCGCCAGCATCGGCGTGCGGGCCTCGGCGATGAACTGCAGCATGCCCATCGAGTTGGGCGAGCCCGAGGGCCCGATGAGCGCGTCGACCTTGAACTCCGAAAGCAGCTTCTTCGTGATCTGCACGCTCTGGGTGGAGTCACTGGCGTCGTCGTAGGCGAGGTACTCGATGCTGAGATCGCCGATCTTCGTGGGCAGCAGGGCGGTCGTGTTCTTCTGCGGAATGCCCACGAAGGCCGTCGGGCCGGTGGCCGAGGTGATGACCCCGATCTTCACCTGCGCCTGCGCCGAGAGGCTGGTGGCCAGCGCCAGCCCGGACAGGGCCAGCAGAATGGTTGTCGATCTCCTGTTCATCGTCGCGCTCCTTCAGCGTGGTGGGTCGATCGGGCAAGGCCCCCGCGCGCTGCGGGGTCCGGGATGGATGGGCGTGTGCGGTTGCCGCTCATGTGTACAGGCGTCATGCCGGGCGCCCCCGGCCGAGGTAGGAGGCGATGACGCGCGGATCCGCGGCGAGTTCGGCGGCCGGGCCGGCGAGCACCATCTCGCCGTTCTCGAGCACGTAGCCGTGGTCGGCCACCTGCAGCGCCGCGCGTGCGTTCTGCTCGACGAGCAGGATGGCCACGCCCGTGCGCCGCAGCTCGGTGATGACGCGAAAGATCTCCTGCACGATGCGCGGCGCCAGGCCCAGGCTGGGTTCGTCCAGCAGCAGCAGGCGTGGCTGCGCCATGAGGGCGCGGCCGAGCGCGAGCATCTGGCGCTCGCCGCCGGACAAGGTGCCGGCCTGCTGCGTGCGCCGCTCGCGCAGGCGCGGAAAGATCGTGAACACGCGCTCCATGGCCTGGTCGTGGTCGCGCGCACCGGCGCGATGGCGCGTGAACGCACCCAGCAGCAGGTTGTCTTCGATGCTCAGCTCGGCAAACAGCGCGCGGGATTCGGGCACCAGCACCATGCCCTGCGCGACCCGCTGCTCGACGTCGAGGTCGGGTGCAGGTTCGCCGCCAAAGCGCACTTCGCCGCTGCTGCGCGGCAGCAGTCCCATGATGGCCGAGAGCATGGTCGTCTTGCCTGCGCCGTTGGGGCCGATCACGGTGACGATCGTGCCCGCGTCCACACGCAGCGCGGCGTCGTGCAGCGCCTGCACCTTGCCGTAGGCCACGCACAGGCCGTCGACGGCAAGCAGGGCGCCCGCTGCGTGATGGATGCGACCCTGCCCGTTCACGGGCCCACCCCGCCGAGATAGGCCTTGAGCACGGCCGGATCCTGCTGCACGTCCTGCGGCAGGCCCTGCGCGATCTTCTGGCCGAAGTCCATCACCACGATGCGGTCGGCCAGACCCATGACGAAGTCCATGTCATGCTCGACCAGCAGGATGCCCATGGCCTGGCTGCGCAGGCGTGCCAGCAACTCGGCCAGCGCCTGCTTCTCGCGCAGGCGCAGCCCGGCGGCGGGTTCGTCCAGCAGCAGCAGGCAGGGGTCGGCAGCCAGCGCGCGCGCGATCTCGACGAGGCGCTGCTGCCCCAGGGCCAGGCTGCCGGCGGGCTCGTGCATGCTGGCGGCCAGGCCCACGCGCTCGATCTGGGCGGCGGCCTCGGCCAGCAGCTGGCGTTCCTCGTGGCGCTCCAGGCGCAGCCCGGCGGCGAACACGCCGCGGCCACCACGCAGGTGCGCACCCAGGGCCACGTTCTCGAGCACGCTCATTGCGGGCAGCAGGCGCACGTGCTGGAAGGTGCGGCTCATGCCCAGGCGTGCGATGCGGCGCGCATCCAGGTGTTCGATGCGCTGGCCCAGGAAGCGGATCTCGCCCGCGCTGGCCGGGTTGGTCCCCGAGATGCAGTTGAAGAGTGTGCTCTTGCCTGCGCCGTTGGGGCCGATCAGCGCCATGACCTCGCCGGCGCGTACGCTGAAGCTGATGCCGTCGTTGGCCACCAGGCCGCCAAAACGCTTGCTGACCTGCGCCAGCACCAGCAGGTCACTGCCGACTGCGTGTACGGCGCGGCGCGGCAGCGGTGGCACCGTGGCGGTGCTGGGTGCTGCGTGCTCGGGCGCCCGCGGCCGTGCCGCGGGCCGCCAGCGCGCGAGCAGCGGCCACAGACCGTCGGGCGCGCGCTGCAGCAGCAGCACCATGAGGATGCCGAACACGATGATCTCGAGGTTGCCGGTGGCGCCGAAGAGTGCCGGCAGCAGCTCCTGCAGCCACTGCTTGAGCAGCGTGATCAGGCCGGCGCCGAGCAAGGCGCCGAAGACACTGGCCGCGCCGCCGACCACGGCCATGAACAGGTACTCGATACCCAGGTTCAGGCTGAAGGGGTTGGGATTGATGAAGCGCTGCATGTGCGCGTACAGCCAGCCCGAGACGGCGGCGAACAGTGCGGCCACCAGGAACGCCGTCATCCGGGCGTGCGCCGTGTCCACGCCCATTGCCTCCGCCATGAGCGTGCCACCGCGCAGCGCACGGATGGCGCGCCCGGCGCGCGAATCGAGCAGGTTGCGCGTGAACAGCATGGCCGCCAGCAGCACCAGCCAGATGAGGAAGTAGAAGCTGCGCGCGTCGCGGATGGGCAGGCCGGCCAGGTGCAGCGAGGGGATCTCGGTGATGCCGGTGTGGCCACCGAGAAAGGACAGGTTGCCGAAGAGGAAGTACAGGCTGATGCCCCAGGCGATCGTGCCCAGCGGCAGGTAGTGGCCCGACAGGCGCAGGGTCAGTGCGCCCAGCACCCAGGCCACACCCGTGGTCAGCGCGAGGCCAAGCGCGAGCCCGACCCAGGGCGAACCGGCGCCAAACGCCAGCCAGGCCGGTGGTGTCGTCGTCGTGCTGAGCCAGGCGCTGGCGTAGGCGCCCAGGCCGACGAAGGCCGCCTGGCCGAACGACGTCAGCCCGGCCACGCCGGTGAGCAGCACCAGCCCGAGCGCCACCAGGGCGTAGAGCGCGATGTAGTTCAGCAGCGTGACGTGGAATTCGGGCAGCAGCAGCGGGCCCAGCGCCAGCAGCACGAGGAACAGCAGCAGCGGTGCGTGGCGCGTCATCACTCGTCCTCGTCGACGCGACGCGTGGCCAGCGAACGCCACACCAGCACCGGGATGATGAGCGTGAAGACGATCACCTCCTTGAACGCCGAGGCCCAGAACGAGGAGAACGATTCGAGCAGGCCCACGAGCAGCGCACCGGCTGCCGCCAGCGGGTAGCTCGCCAGGCCGCCGACGATGGCGCCGACGAAGCCCTTCAGGCCGATCAGGAAGCCGGTGTCGTAATAGATCGTCGTCAGCGGTGCGATCAGCGCGCCCGAGAGGGCGCCGATGAGTGCCGCCAGCAGGAACGCGAGCTTGCCCGCCAGCACGGTCGGGATGCCCATCAGGCGGGCGCCGATGCGGTGCATGGCCGTGGCGCGCAAGGCCTTGCCGTAGATCGTGCGCTCGAAGAACAGATACAGCAGCACGATCAGCACGAGCGAGGCCGCGACCACCCACAGGGCCTGCCCGTTGATCGACACCACGCCCAGGTCGAAGCGCGCGTCGGTGAAGGCCTGTGTGCGCGCGCCCTCGGCGCCGAAGATCAGCAGTGCCAGCCCGACGAGCGCGAAGTGCACCGCCACCGCCACGATCAGCAGCACCAGCACCGAGGCCTGCGCCAGGGGCTGGAAGGCCAGGCGATACACCATCGGCCCCAGCGGCACGACCAGCACCAGCGCCAGTGCGACCTGGCCGGCCAGCGGCAGGCTGCGCGGGTCCACCGCCCACAGGGCCAGCGCCGCGGCCGCCGGGTAGACCAGGTTCCAGCCGAGCACGCCGGCCAGGCCGCGGCGGCTGCGCCGGCGCAGCGCCAGGGCCAGCTCGATCAGCGTCACCAGTGCGCCCGCGCCCAGCAGCAGCCAGACCGTGCCGGGCAGGCGTCCGGCCTGCAGGCTGGCCAGCGTCAACGCCCCCAGTGCGACGTACTCACCCTGCGGGATGAAGATCACCCTTGTCACGGCAAACACCAGCACCAGCGCCAGCGCCAGCAGCGCGTAGATCGCGCCGTTGGTGATGCCGTCCTGGGTCAGCAGCAGGGTGATCTGCAGGTTCATGCGATGACGCGATGCGGGCGTGGCGCTCAGCCGGTCTTGGTGAAGTCGGGCTCGCGGCGGCCGAGGAAGGCCTCGATCCCTTCGCGCGCGGCGGGCGTACAGGCCACGGCGCCAAAGGCGCGGTAGCCGGTCTCGAGTGCTGCGGCCAGCGTGGGCGCGGCAGCGGCGTCACGCACGCCTTGCTCGATGAGTTGCAGCACCGCCGCGGAGAGCGCGCGCCCGTCGGCTGCGTGCGTGGGCGTGGCGCCCAGCGGCGGCAGCACCACCACGCCTTCGGCCGGCCGCGGTGGCAGGCCCTGCGCGGCCAGCGCGTGCACCTGCGCGCAGGCTTGGGCGATGAGCTCGTCAAAGCTCTCGGCCAACGCGACGACGACGCCGGCGGCGTGGGCATCGGCCGCGCGCAGGCGCTCGCCGCGTGTGAGCAGGCGCTGGAAGGTGGCCGCTGCTGCGGGCCAGCGGCGAAACGGCACGGCCATGGCACCGATCGCCGGCAGGATGCCCAGCGACACCTCGGGCAGCTGGAACCAGGCGTGGCGCTGCGCGACCAGTGCGTGGCAGCGCATGGCCAGCTCGAAGCCGCCGCCCAGGGCCATGCCGTTGATGGCCGCCACGACAGGCTTGGGTGCGGCGTCCAGGTGCACGAGCAGACGCGAGCAATCGCGTGCGTACTGTGCTGCGCCTTCGGCGTTGCCCAGCAGCGTGGGAAAGCGGCCGATGTCGGCGCCGGCACAGAAGGCCTTGCTGCCGTACCCGGTGATGACGAAGCCGGCGACCTGTGCATCCTGCTCGTGGCGGCGGATGACGCGCAGGATGTCGTCGGTCATCGCGTCGTGCAGCGCGTTCAGCGCCTCGGGCCGGCGCAGCGTGATCACCACCACGTCGCCGACGCGGTCGACGAGCACGTGGCGCTCGGGCGGGCGGTACTCGGCCAGTGGCCGCTTCGGGCCGGGCATGCCCGGGCGCTGCTGCACGTAGCGGGCCAGCAGCTCGGCCGCCGGGCCGTCACCGCACTGCTCCAGCAGTTCCAGCGGGCCGGCCTTGAAACCCAGCGCGACGCGGCAGCCGAGGTCGAGGTCGGCGGCCGAGCCGATGCCGCGGTCCAGGATGTCGACCGTCTGTGACCAGAGCACGCCCAGCAGCCGCTCGCGCACCGTCGTGGCCAGCGCAGGCGGGACATCGGCCTGCCGGCCCGGGGCCTGCGTCTTCCACTCCTGCACCGAATGGAAGATGGGCGCCGGCCGGTAATGCTCGCCCTCCTCGTCGGCCTGCAGCGTGTTGGTCTCGATGATGATCGGGTTGCCGTGGGCCAGGTTGAGCACGAAGAAGGGGCCGGCGTGCACGAACTCGCCGGCCACGCTGTCGATCTGTGCGGCGGTGGCCTGGGCGAGCAGCAGCGCGGCGTCGTTGCACCAGTTGTCGAAGACGCGGTCGAGCATGAAGCAGGGGGCGTCGCTGGTGACCAGGGGCAGCTTGCCGGTCTCGGCGAAGAAGCGGCGCAGCCAGGCGAGCAGGTCGCGGTCCAGCGCCGGCCAGTCGATGACCTCGACCGCCGGGTTGCGCCACGCCGGGGCGAAGAAGTGCGTCACCGTGGCGCGCTCGGGGCGTGCCAAGTCGGCGAAGATGCGCGCGGCGGGCAGCGAGCTGGTGTTGGAGGTGATCACCGTCTGCGCTGCGACGCGGGCCTCGACGTCGGCAAAGATGCGGCGCTTGAGCGCCAGATCCTCGGTGGCGGCCTCCAGCACCCAGTCGCAGCCCGCGAGGCAGTCGTAGTCGGTGCTGCCGGACAGGCCCTGCAGGGTGGCGGCGGCGGCTTCGGACTTCATCTTGCCGCGGGCCACGGCCTTCTCGGCGTAGCCGCGCAGGCGGGCCAGCGCGGTGTCGATGGCGGCCTGGCGGACATCCAGCAGTGTCAGCTCGAGCCCGGGCAGCGCCGACTTCAGGTAGTACGCGATGTCCGGGCCGATGGTGCCCGCGCCGACGACGGCGATGCGCCGCGGCGGCGCTCGGCGCACGGGTTCAAGCAAGGGGTTCGCAGCGGGGATGCGGGCGTTCACGTTCGGACCTCGGGCAAGGAGAGGGGATCAGGGCGGGGTGACGAAGCAGTCGGTGCGGGTGCGGGCGCGGGCAGCTGGGCCGGACGCGGGGGCAGCGCCTCTGCGCCTCAGGCGATGACGCCGTCCCGCGCCAGCGCCTGGATCTCGGCGGCGTCGAGCCCGGCCTCGGCCAGCACGCGCTGCGTGTGTTCGCCGTAGCGGGGAGCGAAGTCCAGCTCGGTGCGTGCGCCCGGCTGGTCCACCGCCAGGGGCGGCATGTGCAGGGGACGGCCGTCGGGCAGTGTCGTGCGGGTGAGCTTGTCGACCAGTTGCGGCAGCGTGCGCACCTGGCGGATGTCGTGGATGCGGGTGGCGGGAATCGTCGCTGCCGCCAGATCGGCCAGCAGCACGTCCACCGGGTGCTGCACGGTGACTGCGGCCATGTCGCGGTGGATCGACTCCCGCTGGGCGTGGCGGCCTTCGTTGGTGGCGCGCACGGCGTTGTCGACGGATGCGAACTTGGGGATCGCGCACAGGCGCCGCCATTGCACGTCGCTGCCGATGGCCAGATAGACGAAGCCGTCGCGCGCTGGATAGACGTTGGTCGGGATGAACTTGCGGTGCTCGTTGCCCGCGCGCGTGATCTCGTCCTCGCGGCAGCCGAAGTCGATCAGCGGCAGGACCGTGATCAGCCAGGACGCCGCGGCCTGCAGCATGGAGACGTGGATCTCCTGCCCCTGTCCGGTCTCGTGGCGCTCGAGCAGGGCACGCATGACGTTGGCGTAGAGCTCGTCGCCGGCCTTGAGGTCGATGACCGGGATGCCGCTGAGCATGGGCGGACCATCGCGCTCACCGGTGACTTCCATGTAGCCGGCCATGGCCTGGATCACCGGGTCGTAGCCCGGTGCCTCGGGGTACTGCGGCCCCATGGCGGAGATGCCGGCCCAGATGAGCCCCGGCCGGGCCGCGGCCAGCGTCGCATAGTCGATGCCCAGTGCAGCGTAGCGCGAGGGCACGGTGTTGCAGCAGAAGACGTCGACCTCGAGCCGCTGCAGCAGCCGCTGCAGCAACTGCTGGCCGCGGGCGTCCTTGAGGTTGAGCGCGATGGCCTGCTTGCCGACGTTGGGGGCGACGAAGTAGCTGCGCCGGTCGTCGTCGGCCACGCGCGCGCCGATGTAGCGGTTGGGGTCGCCGGGCAGGCCCTTGCCGCCGGGTGTCGATTCCAGGCGGATCACGCGCCAGCCGAGCTGCGCGAAGCGCAGCGTCGCGTAGGGCAGCGACAGCGCCTGCTCCATGGACAGGACGGTGCGCGGTCTCATGCCGCCCCCGCGATCGTGCACGGCAACTGCAAGAGACCTCCTTCAGCCGCCGGCGATCGGCGGCGCCAGGATGACTTCATCCTCGTCGCGCAGCGGGTGGTCGCGACCGGCGTGCTGGCGATTGACCGAGACCAGCAGGATGTCGCTGTACTCGAACGCGCTGCGCAGGCGCTCGCTGCGCGTGGGCAGCCAGTCCAGCAGCGTGCCCACGGTGCGCACACCCGCCGGCAGCACGATCTCCTCGCCGTCACAACCGACGCTCTCGCGCAGCCACGCCACATACTTCAGCTTCATCGCCTCAGGCAGGCTGGCCACTGCGCGCAGGCGCCGTGCCGGCGCCCGCCTGCAGCCGTCGATCGTGGATCGCACGGGCGACCTTCTCGGGCGACAGGGGCGGGTCGAAGATGCGCACCCCCGTGGCGTTGCACAGGGCATTGGCGATGGCCGGCGCGATGACGATGGTCGGCAGCTCGGAGATGCCCTTGGCGCCGTAGGGCCCCTCGGCGCAATCGCTCTCGATGAGGTGCATCTCGACGGGCGGCATCTCTGGCGCCGTGATGAGCTTGTAGTCGCGGAAGCAGGCGTTCTTCAGCAGGCCTTTGTCGAGGCGCATGTCCTCGCTGAGCGCGTAGCCCAGGCCGATCGCCAGGCCGCCTTCGATCTGGCCCTCCAGCCCCATGCGGTTGATGACGCGGCCGACGTCCTGCGCCACCGTGACCTTGTCGACCTTGATTTCACCGGTCAGCGTGTCGACCGTGATCTCGGCCACGTGCACCGCATGCGAGTAGGCGGCCGAGTGGTCCGACACGTGCTGCGCCCCCTCGGGCTCGCTCTTGGGTTCGTAGTAGTCGGTGACCATCACCAGTTCGGGCTCGGGCTGGAAGTGCATCTGGCGCAGCAGGCGGTCCAGCTTGATGACGCGGGTGCCGTCGTGTTCGTGCACGACCCAGCCTTCGCGCAGGTCCAGCCCGGCCGCGGGCTCGCCCAGCAGCTTCTGGGCGCCGGCGAGGATCTGCGCCTTGGCCTTGATTGCCGCCCGACGCGCCCCGTTGCCGGCGATGAAGGTGGTGCGCGAGGCGTGCACGCCCACGTCCCAGGGTGCGATGTCGGAATCGTTGTTGACGAGGGTGACGTGCGCCAGCGGCACGCCCAGTTCCTCGGCCGTGATCTGCGTGATCACCGCGTCGATGCCCTGGCCGATCTCGGAGGCGCCGCTGATGACGGTGACGCGTGCGTAGTCGTCGACCTTGACGATGGTGCCGATGCCGTCGGACTTGTGGATCTTGGCGCCCCCGGCGTTGTGGATCGACGAGGCCAGGCCGATGCCCTTCTTGAAGCGTCCGGGTGCGTCGCGCAACGCGGCGTACTCCCTGCGCTTGCGGCTGTAGTCGCTGGCGGCGGCAGCGGCCTGCAGGCACTCGACCAGGGCGCACTCGCGCAGGAAGGACTTCTGCGGTGTCACCTCGCCCGAGAGCTGGGCGTTCTTCAGGTGGAAGTCCAGCGGCTCGATGGCCAGCAGGTCGGCCAGCATGTCCATCTGCTGTGCGGTGGCGTAGGTCGTCTGCACGTTGCCGTAGCCGCGGAAGGAGCCCGCGTACGGGTTGTTGGTGTAGATCGCCTGCGCCTTGTAGGAGACCACGGGCACGCGGTAGTGGCCCGAGGTCGTGCGCATCATGATCACGGGGATGGTCGGCCCCCACGAGGTGTAGGCGCCGTTGTCCAGCAGCACGTCGGCGCTGCGGAAGGTGAGCACCCCGTCGCGCGTGCAGCCGGTGCGCATGTGGATGATCGCGGCCTGGCGCGTGGGCGAGGCCTTGAACTCCTC
>JADZCL010000388.1 GCA_020851615.1 Rubrivivax sp. | reverse complement strand
GGCGGCGTCTTCCAGCAGGCGCGGGATTCCCAGCGTGATGGGGCGCAGGATCAGGCCGCGCGGCAGAGCAGTCCGGGCGTGGTGGTCGCAGGCGATGGCGAGCCCGCGCCGGTCCCTGCCCCGCGTCGCCTGCGCCCGCTGAGCCAGATCGACCTCTACGCCTGAGCCCGGGTCGCGGTGGACGCCACGGCGGCCCGGAATGGACGGGTTTGCGCAGCCTTTTCAGCGCATGCCCGAGGCAGAGGCTGCCGAACAATGATCCTCAGTGCCGCCAGACGAGGCATCCGCGCCTGGCGTCCCGACGAGGAGTTCCATGTCCACTGCCGCCGTCACCGCCGAGGCCCCTGTCGCCCCGAAGGGCAAGAAGAAGCTGCTGATCCTGATCGCCGTCGCCGTGCTGCTGCTGGGTGGTGGCGGCGGTGCAGTCTTCATGTGGCTGAAGAAGAAGCCCACCCATGAGGAGGGCGACGAGACCGCGCAGGTCGACGAGGCCGCCCCCAAGGCCGCACCCAAGCGCGATCCCAAGGTGGTCCCGGTCTTCACGCCGCTCGATCCGTTCACCGTCAACCTGGCCGACCGTGAGGTCGAGCGCTATGCGCAGGTGGCGGTGACGCTGGAGCTCGACGAGTCCAAGACCGAGGCGCTGGTCAAGTCCTACATGCCGGCGATCCGCAACAACATCCTGATGGTGCTGGCGCACAAGACGGCCGCGCAGATGCTCGACCCGGAAGGCAAGCGCCAGTTGGCCGGCGAGATCCAGCGCGCAAGCTCACGCGCCCTGGGCATCGAGGTTGACGAACCCGAGGCCGATACCGAGGCCGATCCCGCCGCCGCGGACGACGAAGGCACGAAGCCGAAGAAGAAGCGCAAGAAGAAGAGCGCAGCAGTCGCGCTGCCGGTGGTGGCGGTGCACTTCTCCAACTTCATCGTGCAGTGACGGTGGCCGCCCCGGGGTCGATCGCGTCATGAACCAGCAGATCCTGTCGCAAGACGAAGTCGATGCACTGCTGCAGGGCATCACCGGCGAGAGCCAGAAGCTCGAGCAGGAGGACGTCCCTCAAGGCGGCATCCGCGACTACAACATCGCCAACCAGGAGCGCATCGTCCGTGGTCGCATGCCGACCATGGAGGTCATCAACGAACGCTTTGCGCGCAACATCCGCATCGGGCTGTTCAACTTGATCCGCAAGTCGCCCGAGGTCTCCATCGGCGGCATCAAGGTGCAGAAGTTCAGCGCCTTCCTGCGCGAGATCATGGTGCCGACCAACTTCAACCTGATGTCGGTGAAACCGCTGCGCGGCTCGGGCCTGATCGTCTGCGACCCGAGCCTGGTGTTCGCAGTCATCGACTCGCTCTTCGGAGGCATCGGCAAGTTCCACACGCGCATCGAGGGCCGCGACTTCAGCGCCACCGAGCTGCGCGTGATCCTGCGCCTGGTCGAGTGCATCGTCACCGAGTACCGGCGGGCGTGGCAGGGCATCTACCCGCTCGAGCTCGAGTACCAGCGCTCGGAGATGCAACCGCAATTCGCCAATATCGCCACACCCAGCGAAATCGTCGTCTCGACCCACTTCACGCTCGAGATCGGCGAGACCACCGGCGCAGTCCACTTCTGCATCCCCTACTCGACGCTGGAGCCCATCCGCGACGTGCTGTACTCGACCATCCAGGGCGATGCGGTCGAGCCCGATCGGCGCTGGGTGAACCTGCTCAAGCACCAGATCCAGGCCGCCGAGGTCGACCTCGTGGCCGAGCTGGGCACGGCGCCTGCCACCGTCGAGCAGCTCCTGGCGTTCAAGCCCGGCGACTTCGTCGAGCTCGACCTCGAGCCCTGCATCCAGGCCAAGGTCGACGGCGTGCCGGTCTTCGACTGCCACTACGGCACCAGCAACGGCAAGTACGCCATCAAGATCGAACAACTGCTCACCAGCTCGACGCTCGGCTGGATCGGAGTCGACCCCCATGTCAGCTGAAAACGCCCCGATGTCCGACGAGGACCGCATGGCCGCCGAATGGGCCGCAGCCCTGGAGGAGAGCAAGCCTGCGGCATCAACCGGCAGCGAAGTCGCGGCACCCGCGCAGAGCGTGGCGCCGGCCGCGTTTGCCAACTTCGGCAGCGGCAACGCTGCGGTCGGTGCCGCAGCAGCCGGCAACGACATCAACATGATCCTGGACATCCCGGTGCAACTGACCGTGGAGCTGGGGCGCACGCGGATTCCGATCAAACACATCCTGCAGCTTGCGCAGGGCTCGGTGGTGGAGCTCGAGGCGCTGGCCGGCGAGCCCATGGACGTCCTCGTCAACGGCTACCTGATCGCCCAGGGCGAGGTCGTCGTCGTCAACGACAAGTTCGGCATCCGCCTGACCGACATCGTCACGCCCAGCGAACGCATGCGCCGCCTCAGCCGCACCTGAGGACCGTACCCAATGGTGCACGAGTGGAGTTCCCTGTTGTGGCTGGCGCTGGTGGTCGTGGCGATCCCGGGCACGCTGTGGTTCCTCAAGCGCACGCCGCTTGCAGGGAGCACGCCGCCGGGCACGGTACGCACCGTGGCGGTGCTGCCGCTGTCGAGCAGCCAGCGCCTGGTCACGGTCGAGGTCGGTCACGGCGAAGGGCGGCTCTGGCTGGTGCTGGGCGTCACACCCCAGGGCATCAGCAACCTGCACACCATGGCGCCGCAGGACGAGCAGGCCTCGCCGTCCCCGGCGGCGACCCTGCACCCGCTGCTGCAGCGCCTGCGCGGGCGCGGATGATGGCCATGCGCATTGGCCGGGCGGGTCAGGCCGCGATCCTGGTTGCCGCCAGCCTGCTGCTGACCGTCGGCAGCGTGCACGCCCAGTCCGCCAGCGGCAACAGCCTGCCGCTGCTGATCGGCCAGGGCAGCGGCGGCAGCTATTCGGTGCCGATCCAGACGCTGCTGTTCTTCACGGCACTGTCCTTCCTGCCGGCGACACTGCTGCTGATGACGGGCTTCACCCGCATCGTCATCGTGCTCTCGCTCCTGCGTCAGGCGTTGGGCACGCAGGCCGCACCGCCCAACCAGGTGATCCTCGGCTTGTCGCTGTTCCTGACCTTCTTCGTGATGGGCCCGACCTTCGACAAGGTCTACGAGGAGGCCTACCGCCCCTTCGCCGCCAGCGAGATCGCCTTCGACGAAGCGCTCAGCCGCGGCGAGGCGCCGCTGCGCGGCTTCATGCTCAAGCAGGTGCGTCAGACCGACATCCAGCTCTTCGCCCGCCTGGCCAAGCTCCCCGCCGACGTGAAGGGCGAGCAGGTGCCGCTGCGTGTGCTGGTGCCGGCCTTCGTGACCAGCGAGCTCAAGAGCGCGTTCCAGATCGGCTTCATGATCTTCATCCCCTTCCTGATCATCGACATGGTCGTGGCCAGCGTGCTGATGAGCCTGGGCATGATGATGCTCAGCCCGGTCCTGGTAGCCCTGCCCTTCAAGCTGATGCTCTTCGTGCTCGCCGATGGCTGGAACCTGCTGCTGGGTTCGCTGGCGGCGTCGTTTGCCACCTGAACGGAATCGCCATGAACGCGCAACAAGTCCTCGACGCCGGGCAGCAGGGGCTGATGCTGATGCTGATGGTGGCCTCCCCCATCCTGCTCACCGTGCTGGTGGTGGGTCTGCTGGTGAGCGTCTTCCAGGCCGCCACACAGCTCAACGAGGCCACCCTCAGCTTCGTGCCCAAGGTGGTGGCCGCCATCGCGGTGCTCGCCTTCGCCGGACCCTGGATGCTGCAGATGCTCGTCGAGTACCTGCAGCGCACGCTGCAAGGCATACCAGGCGCCGTGGGCTGAAGCAACGCGGCAGCGGGTCTGCGCCGTGGTCAGCTTCACCGAGGCCGAGGTCCTGGCCTGGCTCACCCCGCTGCTGTGGCCCTTCCTGCGCGCGCTGGCATTGTTCAGCTCGATCCCGGTGCTGGGTACACGCACGGTACCGATGCGCCTGCGCGTGGCGCTGTCGGCCTTCATCGCGCTGGCCGCGCAGGCCTCACTGCCACCGATCGCGCCGGTGCCGCTGGACTCGCCGGCGGCCTTCATCCTCGTGCTGCAGCAGGTGGTCGTGGGCCTGACGCTGGGCTTTGCGGTGCGCATCGTGTTCGCCGCGATCGAGTTTGCCGGTGAAGTCATCGGCCTGCAGATGGGGCTCAACTTCGCCGGCTTCTTCGACCCCGTCACGGCCAGCCAGGGCACAGCGACCGGGCGTTTCCTCGGCACCACCGTGGCCTGGCTCTTCATCGTCGGCGGGGGCCACCTGTTGGTGATCGGCGTGCTCGTGCAGAGCTTTCAGAGCTTTCCCGTGGGCCCCGAGCCGCTGGCGCTGCTGCGGCATGCGCAGCCCCAGCGCTGGGGCGCGGAGATCTTCACGCTCGGGCTGTGGCTGGCCCTGCCGCTGATCGCCATGCTCCTGATGGTCAACCTGGTGCTTGGCGTGATCTCGCGGGTGGCGGCGCAGATCAACGTCTTCTCGATCGGCTTTCCGCTCACCCTCACCGTCGGGCTGCTGGGCCTGCTGCTGACGCTGCCGGCCTTGCAGACGCCCCTGCAGCAGGCCATCGAGCACATGCTCGCCCGCTTCGGCGGCTGAGCACGGTGCGGCTCAATCCAGCGCCTGCGCCAGCGTCACGCGCTGCAGGCCGCTGTGCCGCGCCACCGCGGCGTTGGCCGGATGCGGCGCCAGCAGCAGCGCCTGCACCAGCGGCTGGAGCAGCATGTGCTCGGGCTCGCCCAGAAGCACGTGGCGCTGCGCGCCGGCCTCCTCCAGGCGGCCGACCCAGCCGATGTCGATCAGCCGGTCGAGCACCGGTTCGATCTGCAGCGGGTCGCGCCGCATCGCCAGCGCCAGCGCCTGCAGTGACAGCCCGTGCGCGCCGCCGCTGCGCGCTGCGCGCAAACGTCCGAGCAGTTCCAGCGCGAGCGTGAAACGCGCCCCGGCCGTGTCGGGTCCGCGCACCACACGCATCTGCAGGCTGGGCGCGTAGGCGGCGATGACAGCGCCGAGCAGCACGATCACCCAGCCCAGGTAGATCCACAGCAGCAGGATGGGCAGCGTCGCGAAGGCACCGTAGACGGCCGAGAAGCTGCCCACCCGCTCGACATACCAGGCCAGGCCCGCCTTGGCGACCTCGAAGGCGCACGCGACGAACAGGCCGCCGGACCAGGCATGGGCCCAGCGCACGAAGGTGTTGGGCACGTAGCGGAAGAGCCCCGCGATCGCGGTGGCCAGCAGCGCGAACTGCAACACGTCGAAGACCAGGTTCACGCGCCCAGGCAGGGTGCCGACCAGCCCTCTGGATGCCGACACCGCATAGCTCGTCATGCTCAGGCTCACGCCGATCGCCAAGGGCCCCAGCGTCAGCGCAGCCCAGTAGACAAGCAGCCGTTGCGCCAGCATGCGCGGGTGGCGCACACGCCAGATGCCGCTGAGCGTGCGGTCTATGGTCAGCATCATCGACAGCGCCGTCACCAGCAGCAGCAGCAGGCCTGCAGTGCCCATGCCGCGGGCGTTGGCAGCGAACTGCGTGAGCGCACGCAGGACCGGACGCGCAATGCCTTCGGGCACGAGCGAGCGCAGGAAGTACTTCTCGAGCGCAACCTGGAAGCTGCCGAACATCGGGAAGGCGGTGAAGACCGCGAGCATCACCGTCAGCAGCGGCACCAGCGCGATCAGAGTCGCAAATGTCAGGCTGCCGGCGGACAGGCCCAGGCGGTCTTCCCGAAAGCGCTGACCCAGCGTGCGCACGGTATCCAGCCACGGCCAGTCACCGATGGCCCGCGCCAGCAACCCCAGTTGCCGGCCAAGGGCGCGGGCCAGAGCATCGAGGCGGGGCATGCTGGCTATGATGCCAGCATGCCTGCCCACGCTTCCGCAGCACCCCCGGCCGTGCAGGTCGCACAAGTCCTGGTCGTCGCCACGCTCTTGAGCCTTGCGGGTCTGGGCCTCGCCTGGGAGTGGTGGCTGGCGCCGACCGGACGCGGCACCTGGGCCATCAAGGTGGTGCCGCTGCTGCTGTGCCTGCCGGGGCTGCTGCGGCATCGCCTCTACACCTATCGCGCAGCGAGCCTGCTGCTGTGGGCCTACGTCACTGAAGGGC
>JADZCL010000387.1 GCA_020851615.1 Rubrivivax sp. | reverse complement strand
GAGTTCGACAACGCCTTCGCGCTGTCGCGTCCGCCCGGTCACCATTGCCTGGCCGACAAGGCCATGGGCTTCTGCCTGTTCGCCAACATCGCAATCGCCATCGAGGCGGCCAAGGCCCGCTACGGCATCGACCGCATTGCCGTCGTCGACTGGGACGTGCACCACGGCAATGGCACGCAGTCGATCTTCTACGGGCGCAGCGACGTGCTGACGATCTCGCTGCACCAGGAGAACTGCTTCCCGGCGGGCTACAGCGGCGCCGAGGAGCGCGGGCAGGGCGCAGGCGAGGGCTTCAACATCAACGTCCCGCTGCAACCCGGTGGTGGGCACGAAAGCTACGTCTACGCCTTCGAGCGCATCGTGACGCCGGCGCTGGACCGCTACCGGCCACAGCTCATCGTCGTGGCCAGCGGGCTGGACGCCAATGGCGTCGATCCGCTGGCGCGCATGCAGCTGCATCCCGAGTCGTTCCGCTGGATGACGCGTCAGGTCAAGGCGGCGGCCGCGCGCCACGCGGGGGGCAAGCTCGTCATCGTGCACGAGGGCGGCTACTCGGAGGCTTGCCTGCCCTTCTGCGCCCTGGCGCTGCTGGAGGAGTTGAGCGGCGAGCGCACTCCGGTGCAGGACCCGTTCTCCGACTTCTTCGGCCTGCAGCAGCCCGGCGCGCGCTTCATGGCGCTGCAGCGCGAACTGATCGACGAGATGGCTGCGCTGCACGGCCTGTGAGCGTACGCGTGGCCGCGCGGGTGTGGCTGCAAGGCCACGTCGATGGAGATGGCGATTTAAAGATGCGCCGTGAATGCATGTATTATTCATGCACCCTCCACCAGCGCCCGCCGACCGATGTCCAACGACGCCCTGCAACAGACGCTCGAGCGGCCGTACCAGCACGGCTTCGTCACCGAGATCGAGTCCGATTCGCTGCCGCCGGGGCTGGACGAAGGCACCATCCGTGCCATTTCGCGGCGCAAGAAGGAGCCTGAGTTTCTCCTGCGCTGGCGCCTTGCGGCGTTCGAGCGCTGGCAGCAGATGGAGGCTCCGGAGTGGGCGCGGCTGACGATCAACCTGATCGACCTGCAGTCGCTGTCCTACTACTCGGCGCCGAAGTCGATGGCCAACAAGCCCAAGAGCCTGGACGAGGTCGATCCCAAGCTGCTCGAGACCTACGAGAAGCTGGGCGTGCCGCTGCACGAGCGCGCCGCCCTGGCCGGCGTGGCGGTGGATGCGGTGTTCGACTCCGTCTCGGTGGGCACCACCTTCCGCAAGCAGCTTGCCGACGTGGGGGTCATCTTCTGCTCGATCTCGGACGCCGTGCGTGAGCATCCCGAGCTCGTCGAGCGCTACCTCGGCTCGGTGGTTCCGCCGGGGGACAACTACTACGCGGCGCTGAACTCGGCGGTCTTCTCCGATGGCTCCTTCGTCTACGTGCCCAAGGGTGTGCGCTGCCCGATGGAGCTGTCATCGTATTTCCGCATCAACGCGCGCAACACCGGGCAGTTCGAGCGCACGATGATCATCGCCGAGGCCGGCGCCGAGGTCAGCTACCTCGAAGGTTGCACCGCGCCGCAGCGCGACGAGAACCAGTTGCACGCCGCGGTCGTCGAACTGGTCGCGCACGACGACGCCTTCATCAAGTACTCGACGGTGCAGAACTGGTACCCCGGCGACGAGGAAGGGCGCGGCGGCATCTACAACTTCGTCACCAAGCGCGCGCTGGCGCTGGGTGCGCGCTCGCGCGTGGCCTGGACGCAGATCGAGACCGGCTCGGCCATCACCTGGAAGTACCCGAGCGTGGTCCTGCGCGGCGAAGGCGCGAGCGGTGAATTCCACTCCATTGCCGTCTCCAACCACCGTCAGCAGGCCGACACCGGCACCAAGATGATCCATCTGGGTGCCAACACCTCCAGCCGCATCGTCTCCAAGGGCATCAGCGCAGGCCGCGCGCACAACAGCTACCGCGGCCTGGTGAGGGTGGCACCGACGGCCGCCGGCGCACGCAACCACACGCAGTGCGATTCGCTGCTGATCGGCTCCCACTGCGGCGCGCACACCTTTCCCACCGTGGACGCCGCGCGCGCCGATGCGGTCGTCGAGCATGAGGCGACGACGACCCGCATCTCCGAGGAGCGGCTGTTCTATTCGCGCCAGCGCGGCCTGGACGAGGCCGAGGCCACCGCGCTCATCGTCGGCGGCTTCTGCCAGGCCGTGCTCGACGAGCTGCCGATGGAGTTCGCGCTCGAAGCCCGCGCGCTGCTGGCGGTATCCCTCGAAGGCGCGGTCGGCTGAGGCACGAGGGCTCAGCTGCTGCGCACTGCAACCGGACAACGAGGAGAAGGAATGAACCAAGCCAAGACCGCCGCCGCGCCGCTGCTGAGCGTGCGCGGGCTGCGCGTGGATGTCGGTGACAAGCGCGTGCTGCGCTCGGTCGACCTGGATGTGGGGCCAGGCGAGCTGGTCGTGCTGATGGGTGCCAACGGCAGCGGCAAGAGCACGCTGGCGCTGGCGCTGGCCGGGCATCCGCGCTACGAGGTCGCGGGCCTGGCCAAGCTGGGCGCCGAGGATCTGCTGGCCATGCCGGTCGAGGCCCGTGCGCGCGCGGGTCTTTTCCTGTCGTTCCAGGCACCGCCTGACATCCCCGGCGTCAAGAACAACCTCTTCATCCGCAGCGCCCTCAATGCGCAGCGCGCCTCACGCGGCGAGCCCGAGACCGACGCCTTCGACTTCCTCGGTCAGGCCAAGGCGGGTGCCAAGCGCCTGGGGCTGCCCGAGGCCATGCTCGCCCGCCCGGTCAACGAGGGCTTCTCCGGCGGCGAGCGCAAGCGCAACGAACTGCTGCAGCTGGCGCTGTTCAAGCCCCGCGTGGCGCTGCTGGACGAGATCGACTCGGGCCTGGACGTCGACGGCGTGCGGGCGCTGGTCGAGCTGGTGGGCGGCATGCGCCGCGAGGGCACGGCCTTCGTTGTCGTCTCGCACTACCTGCACCTGATCGAGATGCTCGAACCCGATCGTGTCCTGCGCCTGCACGAAGGTTGCATCGCCGAGACCGGCGGCATCGAGCTGGCGCGCAGCATCGCCGCCCAGGGCTTTGCCGCGGCCAAGACCGGGCAATCTGCAGCAGCGAGGGCTTGAGATGAACACCGCCCGCGCCGACGCGCTTGCGGCCCGAGCGCACCTGCTGGAGGCCGGAGGCTGGCAGTTCCGCCGCCTGGAGCCATTCCGCTTCGTGGCCCCGCCGCCGGCGGAAGTCTGGCTGGGTGAGGCTGCCGCAACCCCATGCGCCTTGCCACCGCTGGCAGGGGCCGGGTGGACCGTGCACCCGATTGGCAGAGCCGGTCTGCTCGATGCCCGCTGGCTCGACGCCACCGACGCTGAACAGCGCGCCGAGCTGCTGCGCGGCCTCCCTGCACCGGGCGACGATCACGCCACGCCCTTTGCCTGGGCACACCGCGCGCTGTGCCGCCAGGGCCTGCGGCTGCGGGTGGCGGCGGACCAGACCGGAGACTCGCCGCTGACGCTGCAGCTGAGGCATCTGCCAGGTGCGGTGGTGGAAGCACCGTTGCTGGTCATCGAACTCGAGCCTGGCGCGCGCTGCGTGCTCATCGAGACGCACGAGCGCGACAGCGCGACAGCCTCGTGCGCACAGGACGCGGTACAGAACCTGCAGATCCACTTGCGCCTGGCCGAAGGCGCGCGGCTGCAGCACTGGCGCGTGGCGCAGCCCGCTGCCGGCGACCGCATTGCGCATCACCTGGACGTGCGGCTTGGGCGTGGCGCCGAGTACGGGCAGGCGATGCTCGCCGGCGGCAGCGCCTACCACCTGCAGCGTGCGCAGGTGCTGCTGGAGGGCGAGGGCGCGCAGGCACGGCTGACCAGCGTGCTGCTGGCCGACGCGACCCAGCTCGACCGCCAGGTGCGCATGGTGCATGCCGGCTCGCGTACGGCCAGCACCGCGCGCGTGCTGGCCTTGGCCGGTGGCCGTGCGCTGGTATCCGGCGATCTCTACGCGCATGTCCAACCGGGGGCGGAGGATGCCGATATCCACCAGCACCTGGCCGGCATCCCGACGGTGGGTGCGCCACGCCTGGTGATGCGGCCACAGCTCGAGATCGAGCACGACGCCGTGAAGGCCGCACACGGCACGACCTGGGGTCGGTTGCCCGACGATGCGATCTTCTTCGCCCGCCAGCGTGGGCTGGACCGGGCAGCGGCACTGGCGCTGATCCTGCAGGGCATGGCTGCTGCCGAGCTGACGCGTGGCCTGGGCGACGATGAGCTCGTCCAGAGCAGCGGGGCCGGACAGGCTCTGGACGCTGCGCTGTTGGGCTACCTGGGCGCCGAAGGGCTGCTCGACCCCGCGCCGGCGGCGCCTGCGGGGGGCCGGCATGGGTGATCGGCTGCCAAGCGGCGAGTCCATGGCGAGTGCCTTTCCGGTGCTCGCGCAGCAGGTCAACGGCCATGCGCTGGCCTACCTGGACAACGGCGCGACGACCCAGATGCCGCTGCCCGTGCTGGACGCCATGCGCCACTTCGACACGCACACGCGGGCCAACATCCACCGCGGCGTACACACGCTCAGCCAGCGTGCAACCGATGCCTGGGAAGCTGCGCGCGAGCGCTTGCTGGCCTACGTGGGTGGCACCAGCGAGCACGCGCTGGCCTTCACCAGCGGCACAACCGAGAGCCTGAACCTGGTCGCGCAGGGCCTGTCGCTGCCGGGCATGCCGTCGGGGGGCGGGGAGGGCGCGCTGCTGCCGGCCTGGATCCGTCCGGGGGACGAGATCGTCACGACCGCGCTCGAGCACCACGCCAACCTCGTGCCCTGGCAGTTGGCCGCGCGACGCTGCGGCGCCCGCTTGCGCGTGCTGCAGCCCGACGCGCAGGGGCGCATCACGCCAGAGGGGCTGGCCGCTGTGCTTGGCCCGCGCACGCGCGTCTTCGCAGTCACGGCCTGCGCCAACGGCAGCGGTGAGCGGCCACCCTACGAAGAGCTGCTGGCGCTGGCCCGTGCAGCGGGTGCACTCACGGTGCTCGACGCGGCCCAGGCGGTGGCGCACGAAGTGCCGGTGCTGTCTGCGCTGGCGTGCGATTTTCTGG
>JADZCL010000386.1 GCA_020851615.1 Rubrivivax sp. | reverse complement strand
TGCTGCACGGCGACCTGGTGCTGCAGGGCCAGGCCGACATGGACCTCGACGTCGATGCCCTGCGCCAGATGCTGCGCCGTGCGCGCGCACATGGCCTGGTCGAGGTGCGCGGTGCCCTCGTGCTCGATCGCAGCGCCTTCGTGCCCACGCGCAGCGACATCGGCGCGCCGCCCTTCGACGACGCCACCGAGTTCGGCTACAACGTCATCCCCGACGCGCTGCTCGTCGACGACAACCTGCTGCGCCTGGAGCTCTTCGTCGACGCACGCGGCCTGCAGGTGGTGCCGCTGACGCCGCTGGCGGGAGTGCGGGTCAGCCATGCGATGCAGCTCGTCGAAGGCGATTGCAGCACCTGGGAGGACGGCTGGCAGCCGCCGCTCGTGCACCCCGCGGGCCTGTTGCGCCAGCAGGAGGTCGTGCTGCGCGGGGACTGGCCGCTGGGCTGCGCCCGCACGCTGGCGCTCAACGTCCTGGAGCGCGACGACTTCATCGCCAGCCTGCTGCGCCAGCTTGCCGATGAGCTTGGCATCCACTGGCGCGGCGCGGTGCGCGAGGGCGTCGCGTTGCCGACGGCGCGGCTGCTTGCCGAACACACCTCGCGTCCGCTGGCCGAGCTGGTGCGGGCGATCAACAAGCCCTCAGACAACGTCTTCACGCGCACGCTCTACCTGGCGCTCGGACAGGCCGCCTCGGGTGCGCCCGAGGAGCCCACGCGCCAGCGTGCCGAGCGCGCCGTGCGCAGCTGGCTGCGCGAGCACGGCATTGCAGACACCGGCCTGGTGCTGGACAACGGCTCGGGGCTCTCGCGCAGCGAGCGCATCACCGCCTTGCAGCTCGTGGCCGTCGTGCGCGCGGGGCTGGCCAGCCGGTGGGCGCCGGAGTTCCTGGCCAGCCTGCCGATCGCCGGCGTCGACGGCACGCTGCGCCGGCGGATGACCGAGGGACCGGCGGCGGGCCGCGCACGGCTGAAGACGGGCGGGCTGCGCAACGTCGTCTCGCTGGCCGGCGTCGTGCCCGACGCTGGCGGCCAGCCGCTGGCGGTTGCCATCGTCTTCAACAGCAACGACCACCGCCCCGCGGCGCTGCGGCCGCTGGCCGACGCGATCGTCGACTGGATCGCGCAGCAGCACTTCGTGCCGCACTGATCAGACGATGCGCCGCAGTTCGCGCCGCACCTGGTCGCGGTCGCCGCAGTCGAAATGCCACCATTCGGTGGCGATGGGCGCAAAGCCGCCGTGCAGCATGGCGGTGCGCAGCAGACGGCGGCGGGCGAGTTGCGCCTGGCTCAGCAGGCCGGCGGCGGCGTGCGCGTGCTCCAGGGCCGGGTGCGCGCGCTCGGTGGTGTCGTCGAAGGGCGTGCCAAGGTCGAGTTCGCGGCCCTGCGCGTCGGCCAGCGTGAGGTCCACCGCCATGCCGAAGGAGTGGATCGAGCCGCGCTCGGGGGGCGCGAAGTAGGGCTGCATCGGCGTGCCCTGCACCAGCGCCCAGAACAGCTCCTGCACGCGCTGCGGCCGGGCCGCATCGAGCACCAGCAGACGCAGCTGCGGTTGCGTGTGCGCCAGCCAGGCGGCGGCGCGCTGCAGGGCCGCTGCGGCCCGCACGTGCAGCCATGCGCAGTCGTGCGGGGTGTAGACGTCGCGCCCCAGCAGGTTGCGCGGGCTGGCGTAGCGCAGGTCGATCAGCAGCCCCGGCAACTGGCGCAGGTGCAGGTAGTCGGGGTCGGCCTGCAGCGCGTCGATGGCGATCGTCGTGGCGCTTGCGGGCAGCGGCGGTGCGGGCTTCATGGCGTCTGCAGGGCGAGCCGTGCGGAGGCGCCCACGCTGTCGACGAGGGCGCGCGCGGCATGCGACAGCGGCGCCTGGCTGGCGCTCAGCATGTACAGCCGTACCGGCAGCGGGGGTGCCAGCGGCCGGCGCTCGAGGCCTTGCGGCGACGGCAGGGCCGCGCTGAAGGGGTCGACGAGCGCGACGCCGCCGCCGGCCTCGACGAGCGCGCGCGCCAGTCCGTAGGTCTGCACGACTGTGCGAAAGACCGGTGCGCGGTCGGCGGCTTCGAAGGCCTCGGCCACGCGCACGCCCAGCGGGTCGCCCGGGGAGAGGCCGATCAGGTCCGGCGGCAGGGCGTCGATCGTGATGGGCTGTCCGCATTTGGCCGCACCCCATGTGCCTGCGGCGGCCAGTGCCAGCAGCGGCCCTTCGGCCAGCGGCTCGGCGACGATGCCCGGGTGGCGCGGGTCGTGCAGCGCGAGGGCGCAGTCGGCCTCGGACAGGCGCAGGGCGTCGACCAGCGCACCGAAGGACTGCGTGGCCAGCTCGCACTGCGTCTGCGCAAACCGCCCGCGCCAGGCAGCCAGCGCCGGCGGCAGCACGCTGAAGGCCAGCGACGGCGTGGCCAGCAGGCGCACGGTCTCGACCGACTGGCGCTTGAGCGAGGCGGCCAGGCGGCGGATGCCGGCCAGGTCGCGCGTGAGCTTCTCGGTCTCCTCGAACAGGCGCTGCGCCTCCGGGCGCGGGTAGAGCTTGCCGCGGATGCGCTCGAACAGCGGCAACCCCAGCTGCAGCTCGCAGTGCTGCAGCACCTTGGTCACCGCGGGTTGCGAGATGTGCAGCATCTGCGCCGCGCCGCTGATCGTGCCGGCCTGCATGACGGCGT
Organism: Rubrivivax sp.; assembly: GCA_020851615.1. Classification (GTDB taxonomy): domain Bacteria; phylum Pseudomonadota; class Gammaproteobacteria; order Burkholderiales; family Burkholderiaceae_C; genus Rubrivivax. The sequence continues at coordinate 5,321 of JADZCL010000386.1, read as the reverse complement.
GAAAGACTTCGATGTGGCGCAGGCGCATGGCGGGTCGGAAGCGGTGCGGGCATTCTACGAATGCACCCGCGTCCCTTCCCCGCCGTGGCAGCTCGCTCAGGGCTGCGTCAGCGCCGCGAGGATGGCGGCCGTCTGCGCATCGGGCGTGCCGTCGTAGGTGGCGGGACGAAAGCGCATCTGGAACGAGACCAGCACGTCGCGGGTGGGCGCATCCAGGAGCTCATCGGCTGGTGCGCCGGGTACCGGATAGCCGAGTTGCGCCAGACGCAGGCGGAACCAGGGCAGCGGCGGCAGCGCCGCCTCGAAGCGCGGGCGCAGCTCGTCGGCAAGGGCCTCGTCGAACCACAGCGCAAGCCCGGCATCGGCCAGCCGCTTCCAGGGGAACATCGGGCCGGGGTCCTGCTTGCGGCCGGGGGCGACATCGGCGTGGCCGACCACGCGGTCCTTGGGAATGCCCCAGCGCGTGACGATGTCGCGCACGAGCGTGATCACGGCGTCGATCTGCGCGGGCGGGAAGGGCGCGTAGTGCTCGCCGGTGGGCGTGCGGATGCGCCCGGGGTTGACGATCTCGATGCCGATGGACGACATGTTGACGAGCACCCGGCCGGCCCAGGCGCTGACGCCGGCATGGTTGGCGCGTCGCTCCTCGGGCACCAGGCGGTAGATGGTCGGCGGGTCGACGTCGACCAGGTAGTGGCTGCTGACGACCTGCTGCGTGAGCACGCGCAGCGAGTCGGCGAAGTCCAGCACCGTGTAGTGGATGACGAGCAGATCCACGCGCGGGCCCTGGCTGATGGCCGGGAAGCGCGTGTCCACGCGCGGCCCGCCGCAGCCTGCCAGCAGCGCTGCAGCGGCGGTGAGCAGCGTGCGGCGTCGCTCGATCATGCGCGGGCTGCTGCACCTGCGGCCGTGTGTGCGCGTGCGGCGATGCGGGCTGCCGTGCGCTGCCCGTGGCTGGCGCGCGGCTGGACCGGCAACCCCGCCGGCAGCACGGCCCGGCAGGCCTGTTCGATGGCCGGATGGAGCTCGAAGACGCGCCCGGCCAGCGCCACCGGCCGCGGCCCCAGGCGCTGCACGAGGATCTGTGCCAGCCGCCCCAGTTCGCGCCCGGCCTCCTGCAGCAGTTGCAGCGCCACCGGGTCGGTACTGGCCGCGGCGGCAACGGCCAGCGCCAGCTTGCCGACTTCGCCCCGCTCGGCCCCGTAGACGAAGGCACGGCTGTCGTCCCAGTGGCTGCCGCCGATGTGCTCGAAAACCTCGCGCGCCAGCGGCGAGTGCCGCCAGGCGCCGGGCTCTTCATCCTCGCGGCGCCAGATCAGGCGCAGGGCGCGGCGGGCGATCCAGAAGCCGCTGCCTGCATCGTCGACGATGCCGCCGTGGCCGCCCGCACGATGCAGCGCGCCGTGCACGTCGACATGCGCGGCGATCGATCCGGTGCCGGCATGGAGCAGGTAGCCCTCGCCGGGGGCAAAGACATCCAGGCAGGCGATCTCGATGTCGGTCGTCAGCGTCACCGCCTGCAGCGGCAGGGCCAGCGGTGCAGCGATCAGTCCGCACAGCGGCTGGGCGGTGCCGCCCCAGCCGGTGATCCCGGCGTGCACGCGCGCCGGGCGGCCCGCGGCCAGCACCTCGGCAGCCAACGCCGCGAGCGCCTCGCGCAGCGCCTGCTGGCCCGCGCGGGTCGACGCCTGCAGGGCACTGAGCCCCGGCCGGCAGCCCTCGGCCACCAGCTCGCCGGTGCCCGAAGCCAGCGCCCAGCGCGTGCGCGTGCCGCCGGCATCGATCCCCAGCCCCAGCTCTGCCGTTGCGCCCTCGCGCTGCCGTTTCTTCAAGCGCCCCCTCCTGCCCCGTCGAGGCTGCGGCAGGTTAGGCACTGCAACTCGCCGCGGCCAATGAAAGCTTGCAGCGCACCCATAACCCGGGGGAATGCGAAGCTGGCGGGGCTGCGACTGCGGGCCCCTGCCTGGCCGCGTCAGCGCCAACCGGCGCGGCGGCTGCGCAGGAGGAGCTTGCGCAGCTCACCGGCCCACAGCACGACACTGCCCATCACCACGCACAGCGCCCATTGGTCCGGGCTCAGCGGCACGGTGTCGAAGGCCAGGTTCAGGAGTCCGACATGCACCACCGCCACCTGCAGCAGCACGGACAGCGCGATCGCACCCCACAGCCAGCGGTTGACGAAGAAGTCGTGGAAGGCGCTGCGGGTTTCCGAGCGGGCGTTGAAGCAGTTGAACAACTGCGCGAATACCAGCACCGTGAAGCCCGCGGTGCGCGCGTTCTGCAGGCTGCGCTCGCCTTCGATCAGCCCGCCGGGCAGATACAGGTCGATGGTCAGCAGCGTGGCCACGGCCATGACCAGCCCGATCTCGACCACCCCCCACCCCATCCGTGCGTCGATCGCCCGCTCGTTCAGGCGCCGCGGCCGGCGTGCCATCACGTCATCGGTGGCCGGATCCACGCCCATGGCCAGCGCCGGGCCCGAATCGGTGATGAGGTTGATCCACAGGACCTGCGTGGCAAGCAGCGGCAGGACCACGGCGTGGTCGGCACTGGCCAGGCCGATCACCCCCGCGCCCACCACGCCCAGGAACACGGTCAGCACTTCGCCCATGTTGGACGACAGCAGGTAGCGCAGGAACTTGCGGATGTTGTCGAAGATGCCGCGGCCCTCGCGCACCGCTTCGACGATGGTGGCGAAGTTGTCGTCGGCGAGGATCATCTTCGCCGCCTGCTTGGCGACCTCGGTGCCGGTGACGCCCATGGCGATGCCGATGTTGGCGGCCCGGAGCGCGGGCGCGTCGTTGACGCCGTCACCCGTCATCGCCACCACCTCGCCCGCGTCCTGCAGGGCGTGGACGATGCGCAGCTTGTGCGCCGGTGACACGCGCGCGTAGACCGAGGTCTCGCGCACCGCGCGGGCGAAGGCGCGGGCGTCGAGCGCGTCAAGGTCGGTGCCCGTGAGCACTCTGGCCCCCGGCTCGACGATGCCCAGGTCTGCGGCGATGCGCGCGGCGGTGCGCGGATGGTCCCCGGTGATCATCATCACGCGGATGCCCGCGCGGCGGGCCTCGCCGATGGCGACGCCCGCCTCCGCGCGTGGCGGGTCGATGATGCCCACCGTGCCGACGAAGATCAGCCCATGCTCCAGCTCGGCGTGCTGCGACACATCGGCCGCTTCCCCGTCGCCCAGCGGCCGGTAGGCCACCGCCAGCGTGCGCAGCGCGTCGCCGGCAAGGCGTTCGACGCCGGCGGCGGCGTCGGCGCGCCGGGCGTCGTCGAAGGGCAGCACCATGGGGCCCACGCGCACCCGCGTGCAGCGGGCCATCAGGACGTCGGGGGCGCCCTTGGTGATCAACACCAGTGCGTCGCCCTGTTCGTGGTCGCGCACGAGGGCCGACATCAGCTTGCGCTCGGAGCTGAACGGGATCTCGGCGACGCGCTCGAAGCGTCGCAGGCGTCGCGGGGTCGCGCCGAGCTTGCGCTCGGCCACCAGGAAGGCGGCCTCGGTCGGGTCACCCTGGATCGTCCATGCACCGTCGCTGCCCTGTTGCAGGACGGCGTTGCTGGCGAGGCTGCCGCCGCTGAGCAGGACGATCAGCTCGCCATGCAGCGGCCCGGATGTGAGCGCCTGGCCCTCGTGCTCGACGCGGCCCTGCGGCGCGTAGCCCGCGCCGGTGACCTGCGCGTCGCCAGAGGCGGTGATCACGCGCTGGATGGTCATCTGGGAGCGCGTCAGCGTGCCGGTCTTGTCGGAGCAGATGACCGAGGCACAGCCCAGCGTCTCCACCGACGACAGCTGCTTGACGATGGCCCGCTGCGTTGCCATGCGCTGCACGCCCAGCGCGAGCACGACCGAGAGGATGGCCGGCAGCCCCTCGGGCACGGCGGCGACGGCCAGCGACACGCCCAGCAGCAGGACGGTGACGAGGTTGGCGGTGGTGTGGATGTCCGTCAGCAGCACGATGGTGCCCACCACCAGCAGCGCGATGACCACCACCGCCAGGCCCAGCGTTCGGCTGATCCGCCCCACCTCCAACTGCAGCGGCGTAGGCGGCTGTGCGGTGGCTTCGAGCAGGCGGGCGATGCCACCGACCTCGGTGGCCATGCCGGTGGCGGTGACGATGGCGTGGCCGCTGCCCTGTGCCACCGCCGTGCCCTTGAAGACCATGTTCAGGCGGTCGCCCAGCGCGGTGGGGCCCGGCAGGCTGCGCGGGTCCTTGAGCACCGTTTCGCTCTCGCCGGTGAGCGAGGCCTCCTGCACCCGCAGGGTGGCGCAGCGCAGCAGGCGTGCATCGGCGCCGACGGCGTCGCCTTCGCCCAGCACCAGCAGATCACCGCGCACCAGTGTGCTGCTCGCCACGCGCTGCATCTGGCCGTCGCGCAGCACCGAGGAGGTGGTCGCCGTCAGGCGCGCCAGGGCCGCCAGTGCGTTCTCGGCCTTGGCTTGCTGCATGGTGCCCAGGAGCGCGTTGATGAGCACCACGGCCGCGATCACGACCGCGTCCACCGGCCAACCCGGGCGGCCCTCGACGACCCAGGACGCCAGCGCGATCACGATGGCCGCCAGCAGCAGGTAGACCAGCGTGTCATGGAACTGCGCCAGCAGCCGCCGCCAGGGGGGTGCGCCCGCTGCCGCGCGCAGTGCGTTGGGGCCGTCGCTGGCCAGGCGGCGTGCCGCTTCGTCGGCACTCAGGCCGCGTTCGGGGTCGGTGCCCAGCGCCTGGGCCACGGCGCTGGCCGCGGTGGTGGATGGGTCGGTGCCTGGGGTCGGGGTCACCTTGGCGTCTCGCGGTGCGGCCGTGAAAGGATCGCTGCCTGGTCGCCGAGGTCCATGCTCAGAACACCCGCCGTGCCGCGCTGGCGAGCCGGCTGCGGCCGATGCCCACGAGCCAGGCGGACGCGATGGGGTCGGCCAGTTGCACGCGGCGGGTCTGCGGCAGCGGCAGCGCCTGCCAGTGCCAGTGGCCGCCCGCCCGCGTCCAGAGCACGGCCTGACGCAGTGGCGGTCCTGCGCCCGGATGCAGCGTGAGTTCGCGCCGCGTCGCCGACCAGTCGAACAGGGGAGCCTGCGGGGGTGGTTCGGCCAGCCAGGGGGTGGCCGGAGTCAATGCCGGCTCGGCATAGGGGCCGCCGCGCAGGCGCGTGGCGACGCCATCGCGGTCCTGCAGCAGGGCCGCCATGCTGAAGTGCAGGTGGCCGTCGGCAGCGGCGCCGGCATGGCGGGTGAGGGCGACCTGCGCCAGGACCTCGGCGGCGTCGTAGGCGTTGCGTGCGGCGCCGATGCGGCTGGTGAAGAGGCCGGGCCAGAGGTGCCGCTGCCG
>JADZCL010000385.1 GCA_020851615.1 Rubrivivax sp. | reverse complement strand
GCGGCATTGCCGCTGCCGGTGATCTGCTCGGGCTTCTTCAGCTCGATCTTGTCCTCGGCCACGCCGGCGGCCTTGAGCGCGTCGCGCACTGCGAAGGCGCGCTGCTTGGCGAGCTCCTCGTTCAGCGCCACGTCGCCCGAAGCGTCGGCGTAGCCGCTGATCGAGACCATCTTGCCGCTGGCCACGCCCGCAACGACGTCCTTGAGGGCGTCACTGGCGCCGCCAGCCAGTTCGGTCTTGCCGCTGGCGAAGTAGAACTTGACCACACCACCTTCGACCGTCACCGACGCGGCGTCTGCCGCCGCGGCAGGTGCTGCCGATGCCGACGCGGAGATGGCCGCCGGTTCGGCCGCAGCAGCCGCCACCGGTTTGCCCGCGCCCACGGGCAGCAGCGGCACGATGAGCAGCGCGACGATGTTGATGATCTTGATGAGCGGGTTGACGGCCGGTCCGGCGGTGTCCTTGTAGGGGTCGCCGACCGTGTCACCGGTGACTGCAGCCTTGTGGGCATCGCTGCCCTTGCCGCCGTGGTGACCGTCCTCGATGTACTTCTTGGCGTTGTCCCACGCACCGCCGCCCGTGCACATGCTGATGGCGACGAAGAGGCCGGTGACGATGGTGCCCATGAGCAGGCCGCCCAGCGCCTCGGCACCCAGCAGCAGGCCCACGACAATGGGCACCACCACGGGCAGCAGCGAGGGGATCATCATCTCCTTGATCGCCGCGCCGGTGAGCATGTCGACGGCACGCCCGTACTCGGGCTTGGCCTTGCCCTCCATGATGCCCTTGATCTCGCGGAACTGGCGGCGCACTTCCTCGACCACCGAGCTCGCGGCGCGACCGACCGCTTCCATCGCCATGGCGCCGAAGAGGTAGGGGATCAGGCCGCCGATGAACAGGCCGACGATGACCTTGGGGTTGCTGAGGTCGAACGAGGCCATGATGCCGCGCGCTTCCAGCGAGTGCGTGTAGTCGGCGAACAGCACGAGCGCGGCGAGGCCAGCCGAGCCGATGGCGTAGCCCTTGGTCACGGCCTTGGTCGTGTTGCCCACGGCGTCCAGCGGGTCGGTGATGTCGCGCACGCTGTCGGGCATCTCGGCCATCTCGGCGATGCCGCCGGCGTTGTCGGTGATCGGGCCGTAGGCGTCCAGCGCGACGATGATGCCGGCCATGCTCAGCATGGAGGTCGCCGCGATCGCGATGCCGTACAGGCCAGCGAGCGCGTAGGAGGCCAGGATCGCCAGGCAGACGAAGATCACCGGCCAGGCGGTGGACTTCATGCTCACGCCGATGCCGGCAATGATGTTGGTGGCGTGGCCTGTCGTGCAGGCCTGGGCGACGTGCTTGACCGGCTTGTAGTCGGTCCCGGTGTAGTACTCGGTGATCCACACCATCGCCGCGGTCAGCACGAGGCCGACGATGCAGGCGCCGAACAGGGCCATGGCGCTGGTGCTGCCGCCGCCGGCGAGCTGCGCGCCGTTCGGGAACATCGCCGTGGTCACGAAGTAGAAGGCCACCAGCGAGATCAGGCCGGCCACGATCAGGCCCTTGTAGAGCGCGGGCATGACGTTCTTCATGCCGGGGCTGGCCTTGACGAAGAGGCAGCCGATGATCGAGGCGATGATCGACACCCCGCCCAGCAGCAGCGGATACACGACCGCTGCGCCACCGCCGGCCGTGACCATCAGCGCGCCCAGCGCCATGGTCGCGATCAGCGTGACCGCGTAGGTCTCGAACAGGTCGGCGGCCATGCCGGCGCAGTCCCCGACGTTGTCGCCGACGTTGTCGGCGATCACCGCCGGGTTGCGCGGGTCGTCCTCGGGGATGCCGGCCTCGACCTTGCCCACCAGGTCGGCTCCGACGTCGGCGCCCTTGGTGAAGATGCCGCCGCCCAGGCGCGCGAAGATCGAGATCAGCGAGGAGCCGAAGGCCAGGCCCAGCAGCGGCTTGAGCGTCTCGGAGTCGGGCTTTTCAATGCCGCCGATGAGCAGGAAGAACAGGCCCACGCCGAGCAGCCCCAGGCCGACCACCAGCATGCCGGTGATGGCGCCGCCCTTGAAGGCGATGTCCAGCGCCGGGCCGATGCCCTTGGTGGCCGCCTGCGCGGTGCGCACGTTGGCACGCACCGAGACGTTCATGCCGATGAAGCCGCAGGCGCCCGAGAGCACCGCGCCGAGCACGAAGCCTGCGGCCGTCTTGCTGCCCAGGAAGAAGAAGATCAGCACCGCCAGTACCACGCCGACGATGGCGATGGTCTTGTACTGGCGCGACAGGTAGGCCGCAGCCCCCTGCTGGACCGCGCCGGCGATCTCCTGCATGCGGGCGTTGCCCGCGTCCTGGCTCAGGATCCAGCCGCGCTGGACGAAGCCGTATATGACGGCCGCGAGGCCGCAAGCCAGCGCCACGTAGAGCGCCATCGTCGTCGACATGGAGGGGACTCCTTCCTCGTTTGCAAGTCTTGGATGTATTGCCTGTCGCAGGGGCAGGCCGCGGCCGCCCATGTCGGCGCTCCGCGATCGGGAAAGCCCGCGATTCTCCCACGAGCCGGCTCGACCCGATCCGGGGCGATCAGTCGAGCGGTT
>JADZCL010000384.1 GCA_020851615.1 Rubrivivax sp. | reverse complement strand
GCGGCCATTCTCGAGTCGCGCGGCCTGAAGGTCACGCTGATCAAGCTGGACCCCTACCTCAACGTCGATCCGGGCACGATGAGCCCGTTCCAGCACGGCGAGGTCTTCGTCACCGACGACGGCGCCGAGACCGACCTCGATCTCGGCCACTACGAGCGCTTCATCACCACCCGGATGACGCGCAGCAACAACTTCACCACCGGCCAGATCTACAAGAGCGTGCTCGAAAAGGAGCGGCGCGGCGACTATCTCGGCAAGACGGTGCAGGTGATTCCGCACGTCACCAACGAAATCCAGGACTACGTGCGTCGCGGCGCGCAGGGCAACGAGGTCGCCATCGTCGAGATCGGCGGCACCGTGGGCGACATCGAGAGCCTGCCCTTCCTCGAGGCCGTGCGGCAGATGAGCCTCAAGCTCGGTCCTGCCCACTTCGCCTTCGTGCACCTGACCTACGTGCCCTGGATCGCCGCGGCCGGCGAGCTCAAGACCAAGCCCACGCAGCACACCGTCCAGAAGCTGCGCGAGATCGGCATCCAGCCCGACGCACTGCTGTGCCGGGCCGATCGCTACATCCCCGACGACGAGCGCGAGAAGATCAGCCTCTTCACCAACGTGCCGCTGCACGGCGTGATCTCGGTGCCCGATGTCGACACCGTCTACAAGGTGCCGCGCGTGCTGCACGAGCAAGGGCTGGACGAGCTCATCTGCATGCGGCTGCAACTGCTCACCCGCCCGGCCGACCTGCGGCGCTGGGACACGCTGGTGCACGAGCTGGCGCACCCGCGCGGGCGGGTGACGATCGGCATGTGCGGCAAGTACACCGACCTCTCCGATTCGTACAAGTCGCTCAACGAGGCGCTGCGTCACGCGGGCATCCACAACCACGTGCAGGTCGAGATCGAGTACATCGACGCCGAAACGCTGGACGCGGGCAACGTGGACGCACTGGCCCGACTGGACGCCATCCTCGTGCCCGGTGGCTTCGGCAAGCGCGGCATCGAAGGCAAGATCCTTGCCGCGCAGTACGCGCGCGAGCACCGCATTCCCTACCTCGGCATCTGCCTGGGCATGCAGGTGGCGACGATCGAGTTCGCGCGCCACGCCGCGCATCTCGAGGGCGCCAATTCGACCGAGTTCGACCCCGACTGCCGCCACCCGGTGATCGCCCTCATCGACGAGTGGCAGGACCGCGACGGCTCGATCCAGACGCGCAGCGCAGGCTCCGACCTGGGCGGCACCATGCGCCTGGGTGCGCAGAGCTCGGACGTCAAGGCCGGCACACTGGCGCACCAGATCTACGGCCCGGTCGTCAACGAACGCCACCGGCACCGCTATGAGGCCAACGTCAACTACCTCACTGCGCTGCAGGAAGCGGGGCTTGTGATCAGCGCCCTGACACAGCGGGAGCAGCTCACCGAGATCGTCGAGCTGCCGCAGGAGCGCCACCCCTGGTTCGTCGGCGTGCAGTTCCACCCGGAGTTCAAGAGCACACCCTGGGGCGGTCATCCCCTCTTCAACAGCTACGTGAGCGCCGCCCTGCAGCATCAGGCGACGCGCGCGGCGCCCGCTGCGGCCAAGGCGCTGGCATGAAGCTGTGCGGCTTCGAGGCGGGCCTGACGCAGCCCTTCTTCCTGATCGCCGGACCCTGCGTGGTCGAGAGCGAGCAGCTGCAGATGGATGTTGCCGGGACCTTGCAGGAGATCACGGCGGGACTGGGCATCCCCTTCATCTTCAAGAGCAGCTTCGACAAGGCCAACCGCAGCAGCGGCACGAGCTTTCGCGGCCCGGGCATGGCCAGGGGGCTGGAGATCCTCGCCAAGGTGCGCCGCGTGCTGCAGGTGCCCATCCTCACCGACGTGCACGACGAGGCGCAGGTCACGCAGGCCGCGGCGGTGGTCGACGTGCTGCAGACACCGGCCTTCCTGTGCCGGCAGACAGACTTCATCCGTGCCGTGGCACAGAGTGGCAAGCCGGCCAACCTCAAGAAGGGCCAGTTCCTCGCTCCCCACGACATGAAGAACGTCATCGACAAGGCCCGCGCCGCCGCCCGCGAGAAGGGCCTGCCGGAAGACGCCTTCATGGCCTGCGAACGCGGTGTGAGCTTCGGCTACAACAATCTGGTCTCCGACATGCGCAGTCTGGCCATCTTGCGTGAGACCGGGGCGCCGGTGGTCTTCGATGCCACGCACAGCGTACAGCTCCCCGGCGGCCAGGGCACGAGCAGCGGCGGCCAGCGCGAATTCGTGCCGGTGCTGGCACGCGCGGCGGTTGCGGTGGGCATTGCCGGCCTCTTCATGGAGACGCATCCCGACCCAGCGCATGCGCTCTCCGACGGACCCAATGCCGTGCCGCTCAAGCACATGCGGCCGCTGCTGGAGCAGCTCCTGGCACTGGACCGCGTCGTGAAGGCACAGCCACTGCTTGAGAATGCCTTCACCGCCTGAACCCCCTGAACGCCCGAGCCGACCCACCATGCCCAGTGCCTACATCATCGCCAACGTGCGCGTCACCGACGCCGTGCAGTACGAGGAGTACAAGAAGTTCTCGACCCTTGCGATGCAGGCGCATGGCGCCGAGGTCTGCGTGCGCGGTGGCGCCAGCACGGTGCTCGAAGGCGACTGGACACCCGACCGGCTGGTGCTGCTGAAGTTCCCCACGTCCGCGCAGGCGCAGGCCTTCTACGACTCCGCCGAATACGGCAGGGCCCGCGCGGCACGCCAGGGCGCCGCCGTGATGCGCATGGTGCTGGTCGAAGGCTGCTGAATCGAACCCAAGGAAGACCACGAACATGAGTTCCATCGTCGACATCGTCGGCCGCGAAATCCTCGACAGCCGCGGCAACCCCACCGTTGAATGCGACGTGCTGCTCGAGAGCGGCACCATGGGCCGTGCCGCGGTCCCCAGCGGCGCCTCCACCGGCAGCCGCGAAGCCATCGAGTTGCGCGACGGGGACAAGAACCGCTACCTCGGCAAGGGTGTGCTGAAGGCGGTCGAGCACATCAACACCGAGATCTCGGAGGCGGTGCTCGGCCTGGACAGCAGCGAGCAGGCCTTCCTCGACCGCACGCTCATCGACCTCGACGGCACCGACAACAAGAACCGCCTGGGCGCCAACGCGCTCCTGGCGGTGAGCATGGCCGTCGCGCGCGCAGCGGCCGAGGAGTCGGGCCTGCCGCTGTATCGCTACTTCGGCGGCATGGGCGGCATGCAGCTGCCGGTACCGATGATGAACGTCATCAACGGCGGCGCGCACGCCAACAACAACCTCGACCTGCAGGAGTTCATGATCCTGCCGGTGGGTGCGCCGAGTTTTCGCGAGGCCGTGCGCTACGGCGCCGAGGTCTTCCACGCCTTGAAGAAGATCATCGATGGCCGTGGCATGAGCACGGCCGTCGGCGACGAGGGGGGCTTCGCACCCAGCGTCGCCAGCCATGAGGCGGCGATCCAGCTCATCCTCGAGGCCATCGACAAGGCCGGCTACACGGCCGGCGAGCAGATCGCCATCGGCCTGGACTGCGCGGCCAGCGAGTTCTACAAGGACGGCAAGTACCATCTCGCCGGCGAAGGGCTGCAGCTGAGTGCGGCCGAATGGACCGACATGCTCGCCACCTGGTGCGACAAGTACCCGATCATCAGCATCGAGGACGGCATGCACGAGGGCGATTGGGACGGCTGGAAGGTCCTCGCCGATCGGCTGGCGCAGAAGGTGCAGCTCGTCGGTGACGATCTCTTCGTGACCAACACGAAGATCCTGCAGGAGGGAATCGACAAGCGCATCGCGAACTCGATCCTCATCAAGATCAACCAGATCGGCACGCTGACCGAGACCTTCGCCGCCATCGAGATGGCCAAGCGCGCCGGCTGGACGGCCGTCATCAGCCACCGCAGCGGCGAGACCGAGGACTCGACCATCGCCGACATCGCAGTGGGCACCAACGCGGGGCAGATCAAGACCGGCTCGATGAGCCGCAGCGACCGCATCGCCAAGTACAACCAGTTGCTGCGCATCGAAGAGGACCTCGGCGACGTCGCGCAATACCCCGGGCGCCGCGCCTTCTACAACCTGCGCTGAGGTCCGCTCACAAAGCGTCCCATGCTGCTGCGCGCCGTCAACCTGACGCTGCTGGCCTTGCTGCTGCTGGTGCATGCGGACCTCTGGCTGGGCAAGTCCGGCCAGCCCTATGTGTGGACGCTTGAGCGGCAAGTGGCCGACCAGCGCGCGGCCAACGACGCCGCTCGACTGCGCAACGAGCGCCTGCACGCGGAAGTCAGCGACCTCAAGGAAGGTCTCGAGATGGTCGAGGAGAAGGCGCGCAGCGAGCTGAACATGCTGCGCCCAGACGAGATCCTCGTGCAGATCCGCCGCCGCTGAGCGACTGGCAGTGAGCGAGCCCCTCTTCACCCTGCTGGGCAGCCCCGTGACCGTGCTCGAGTTGCTGGCCTTTGGCCTGGCGCTGTGGATGGTTGCCTGCAACCTGCGCGTGAATCCGCTGGCCTGGCCCCTGGCGATGGGCTCCTCCGCGCTCTACGGTTGGCTCTTCCTGCACAGCCGGCTCTATGGCGAGGCGTCGCTGCAACTGCTGTTCATCGTCGTTGCCGGCTGGGGCTGGTGGCAGTGGCTGCGTGGACGCGGCAGCGATGGACAGGCCCTGCGCGTGCACCGGCTGTCCACGCGGGCCCGCATGCTCGCGCTCGGCGCCACCGCCGCGGCCTGGCCGCTCGTGGCCCTGCTGCTGCAGCATGCCACCGACTCCGACGTACCCTGGCTGGACGCCCTGCCCACCGTGGGCAGCGTCACCGGGCAACTGCTGCTTGGGCGCAAGCTGATCGAGAACTGGGCAACCTGGCTGGCCGTCAACCTGGTCAGCATCGGCCTCTTCGCCATCAAGGGCCTGTGGTTGACGGTGCTGCTGTATGCGCTCTTTGCCACGCTGTCGGTCGTCGGCTGGCGTGCCTGGCGGCGGCTGGAGCAGGCAGGTGCCGCGCATGGCTGAGGCCTTCGTCATCGCCATCGTCGGTGCCGAGAGCACCGGCAAGACCGTGCTGGCCCAGGCGCTGGCACAGACGCTGTCGCGGCGCCACGGGCTGCGTGCGACCTGGGTCGCCGAGTGGCTGCGCCCCTGGTGCGACGAACACCACCGCACGCCACGGCGCGACGAGCAGGCGGGCATCGCCGCGGCGCAGAGCCAGCTGATCGCAGACGCCTCGCGCGGGCACGACATCGTCGTGGCTGACACCACCGCGCTGATGACGGCGGTCTACAGCCACACTGTCTTTGGCGACGACTCGCTGGACACGATGGCCATCGCCGCGCACCGCCGCACCCATGCCACCCTGTTGACCGGGCTTGACATGCCCTGGGAACCCGATGGCGTGCAGCGTGATGGACCGCATGTGCGTCCGCCCGTGGATGCGCGGCTGCGTGGCCTGCTGCAGGCGCACGGCTTTGCCTATTCGGTGATTCTGGGCCGCGGGCCGCAGCGGCTGCACGCCGCCATGCAAGTCATCACGCACGCCCTGCCTGCGCTGGCCAGCACCGCCGGCGTGGCGGCAGTGCCACCCGCCCGAGGCCTCACTGCACCGAGCGGCTTGCCGGCGGTTGATCGCGTCCCGGGGTGAAGATCTCGCCGATGTCGACGGCATCAAAGCGGTAGCTGCCGCCGCAGAACTCGCAGCCGACCTCGACGATGCCGCGCTCGACGAGCAGGCCGTCGCTTTCTTCCCGCCCCAGGCCTCGCAGCATGTCGGCTACGCGTGCGCGTGAGCAGGTGCAGGCAAAGCGGGGCTGCAGCGGCTCGAAGCAGCGCACGGTCTCCTGCCAGAAGAGGCGCTTGAGCACCTGGAGCGGCTCGAGCACCAGCAGCTCCGCCGGCGTGAGCGTGGCGGCCAGCAGCGCCAGGCGGGTGAAGTCGTCGTCGGCACCGCCTGCGGTGCCGGACGACCCGTGCACCTCACCAGTGCCGCCCTGCCCTGGCAGGCGCTGGATCAGAAGCCCGGTTGCAACGCGCTCGTCAGCGGCCAACACCAGGCGGGTATCGAGTTGCTCGGACTGCTGCATGTACTGCTCGAGCATCTGCGCCACGCCCGCCAGCGGCTGCCCGCGCGCATCACGCAGCGGCACGATGCCCTGGTAGGGCTGCTGCCCAGGCAGACGGTCGCGCGGATCGAGCGTGATCGCGCAACGCCCCTGCCCGTGCAGGTCCAGCAGGGCAGCCACTGCCGCATCGGCCGCGACCTCACCCACGACCGTGGCCATGGCGCGGAACGCCAGTTCAGGCTGCACCTCGGCCACGGCCAGCTTGACCGGCCCGTCGCCCACGACCTGCAATACCAGCGCGCCGTTGAACTTGATGTTGGCCTGCATCAGCACGGCCGCTGCACACATCTCGCCCAGCAGCGCGCGCACCGACGGGGCGAGCGCGCCACCGGTGGCGCGCCGTGCCAGCAGTTGCCGCCAATCGTCATCCAGGCGCACCAGCATGCCGCGCACCGGCAGTCCCTCGAAGACGAACTTGTGCAGTTCGGACACGGCTTCAGCGATCCACGCGCACGGCCTGTGCCCGATGGCGTGCCGCCTGCTGCACGTACTGGGCGGCGCTGCGCGCCAGGCCCTCGATCTCCTCGGGCGTGAGAGCACGCACGCGCCGGGCCGGGCTGCCCATGATCATCGAGCCGTCGGGGAATTCCTTGCCCGCCGTCACCAGCGAAGCCGCGCCGACGATGCTGTGACGACCGATGTGCGCCCCATTCAGGATGACGCTGCGTATGCCCACCAGCGAGCCCGCACCGATCGTGCAGCCGTGCAGCATGCACAGGTGGCCGACCGTCACACCCTCCTCGACCCGCAGTTCGAAGCCAGGGTCGGTGTGCAGCACGCTGCCGTCCTGCACGTTGCTGCCGGCGCCGATCCGTATCCAGTCGCTGTCCCCACGCAGCGTGCAGCCGTACCAGACGCTGGCCTCAGCGGCGAGCTCGACCCGACCGATCAGGCGGGCGTTGTCGGCCACCCAGGCCGTGGGGGCGACGCGCGGCGCGTCGTCACCGAGTCGAATGAGGGCCACGGCCTGCTCCGCGATGGATGAGGCAGCGGATTCTACGGATGGGGTTGCAACTTGCCTGCTGCAAGCCCGTGCGTTGCGCCGCTGGCCACGAAGTGCGGGTTCTCGAAGCCCGGCTTGCCATAGCGCAGCGGCGCGCCGTCCAGCGTGCACACCGTGCCACCGGCGGCCGCCAGCACGGCGTGGCCGGCGGCGATGTCCCACTCCATGGTGCGGCCCAGGCGGGGATAGAGGTCGGCCTGGCCTTCGGCCAGCAGGCACAGCTTGAGCGAGGAGCCCGCATCGAGGCGACGTGCCACCAGCCGCCCAGCCAGGAAGGCGGCCAGCGCCGCCGCGTCCCCATGCGAGCGGCTGGCCACCACCGTCAGGCCTTCGGCAGGTGTCGGTCGCACGGCGATCGGGCGTCGCACGCCCGGCTGCGCGTCGTCTTCGACCCAGGCGCCTGCACCCAGCAAGCCTGCATAGAGACGGCCGCGCGCGGGTACCGCCACGACGCCCAGAACCGGCTGCGCGTCCTCGATGAGCGCGATGTTGACGGTGAACTCGCCGTTGCGCGAGACGAACTCCTTGGTGCCATCCAGCGGATCGACGAGCCAGAAACGCGTTGTCGCGGCACTCACTTCGCCACGCGCAGCCATCTCCTCGGCCACGATGGCGATCGTCGGATCGAGTTGCCGCAGCCCGGCGACGATCAGCGCCTCGGCGCACTCGTCGGCCTCGGTGACGGGGGACGCATCGTCCTTGGTGCGCACCGCGAAGTCACGCACGTAGACCGCCATCACCAGCGCTGCGGCAGCACGGGCGAGCCGCACGACGTCATCGAGTGGTGGGCGCAGCGGGTGGGAGGTGGGCAGACTCATCGGCGGCGATCGTAGCGGCCCCACGGCCGCAGATTTGCTTATGAGAACTCGGTCTGTGAGCGGGCCGCGCGGCACGGAATACTCGCGGCCTCGAAACCTCCGCCAGCGCGCACGCAGCGCCTTCACATGTCCGCAACCCGCCCGCGCTCGCTCACCCACCTGCAAAGCCTCGAGGCGCAGAGCATCCACATCCTGCGCGAGGTGGTGGCCGAGTGCGAGCGCCCGGTCATGCTCTATTCGGTGGGCAAGGATTCGGCAGTGATGCTGCGCCTGGCGCAGAAGGCCTTCTTCCCCGCGCCGCCGCCCTTCCCGCTGCTGCACGTCGACACGACCTGGAAGTTCCGCGCCATGTACGCGCTGCGCGACCGCATGGCGCGCGAGACGGGCATGGAGCTGATCGTGCACCGCAATCCCGAGGCGCTGGCACGTGGCATCAACCCCTTCGATCACGGCTCGGCGCTGCACACGGACCTCTGGAAGACGCAGGGCTTGAAGCAGGCCCTTGCCGCGCATGGCTTTGACGCCGCCTTCGGCGGCGCGCGCCGCGACGAGGAGAAGAGCCGTGCCAAGGAGCGCATCTTCAGCTTCCGCAACGCGCAGCAGCAGTGGGACCCGAAGAACCAGCGCCCCGAGCTGTGGAGCCTCTACAACGGGCGCAAGCACCCGGGTGAGTCGATCCGCGTCTTCCCGCTCAGCAACTGGACCGAGCTCGACGTCTGGCAGTACATCCGCGCCGAGGACATTCCCATCGTGCCGCTGTACTTCGCCGACACGCGTCCGGTGGTCGAGCGCGACGGCACCTTGATCATGGTCGACGACGAACGCATGCGGCTGCGTCCGGGCGAGGTGCCGATGCTGAAGCGGGTGCGCTTTCGCACGCTGGGCTGCTACCCGCTCTCGGGAGCCATCGAGTCCACCGCGCAGACGCTTGCCGAGGTGATCCAGGAGATGCTGCTCACGCGCACCAGCGAGCGCCAGGGCCGCATGATCGACCACGACCAGGCCGCCTCGATGGAAAAGAAGAAGCAGGAAGGGTACTTCTGAGATGACCCACGAGAGCGACCTCATCGCGCGCGACATAGACGCCTACCTGCACCGGCATGAGAGCAAGAGCCTGCTGCGCTTCATCACCTGCGGCTCGGTCGACGACGGCAAGAGCACCCTCATCGGGCGCCTGCTCTATGACAGCAAGATGCTGTTTGAGGACCAGCTCGCCGCAGTCGAGCGCGACAGCCGCAGGTGGGGCACGCAGGGCGACGCGATCGACTTCGCGCTCCTCGTCGATGGGCTGGCGGCCGAGCGCGAGCAGGGCATCACCATCGACGTCGCCTACCGCTACTTCAGTACGGAGCGGCGCAAGTTCATCGTCGCCGACACCCCCGGCCACGAGCAGTACACGCGCAACATGGTCACCGGCGCCTCCACCGCCGACGTGGCCGTGATCCTGGTCGATGCACGCAAGGGCCTGCTGGCGCAGACGCGCCGGCACAGCTTCCTCGTCCATCTGCTGGGCATCCGCACGGTGGTGCTGGCGGTCAACAAGATGGACCAGGTGGACTACGCCGAGGACGTCTTCGCGCGCATCGACACCGACTACCGTTCCTTCGCCGCGCCACTGGGCTTTGCGCAGGTGACGAGCATCCCGCTGAGCGCTCTGGCGGGCGACAACATCACGACGCAGAGCGCCGCCATGCCCTGGTACCCCGGGCCGGCGCTGCTGCCTCTGCTCGAGTCCTGCGAGCTCGACCAGACGCGGCTGCAGCGCCAGCCGCTGCGCCTGCCCATCCAGTGGGTCAACCGCCCGCACGCCGAATTCCGCGGCTTCTGCGGCCAGCTCGCCAGCGGCGTGCTCGAAGTCGGGCAGCGTGTGCGCGTGCAGCCCAGCGGCAGGCTGACGCAGGTGGCGCGCATCGTGGCACCCGAGGGTGATCGCAGGCAGGTGCTGGCTGGCGAGTCGGTGACGATCACGCTGGCCGACGAGATCGATCTCTCCCGCGGGGACATCGTCTCGGCGGCCGACAGTCCGGCCGAGGTCGCCGACCAGTTCGAATGCAGCCTGGTGTGGATGGCCGACGAGCCGATGCTGCCCGGGCGGCCCTATCTGCTCAAGATCGGCACGCGCACGGTCGGCGCCACCATCACCGAGGCCAAGTACAAGATCAACGTCAACACGCTCGAACACCTGGCGGCCCGCCAGCTCGAGCTCAACGAGATCG
>JADZCL010000383.1 GCA_020851615.1 Rubrivivax sp. | reverse complement strand
GTGGTGCGCGTGCTGACCACGCTGTCGCAACTGCTGGCCGACGAGCCGCGCATCGCGGAGATCGACATCAACCCGCTGCTGGCCGACGCCAGGGGCGTGATTGCGCTGGACGCGCGCGTGCGCGTGTCGGCGGCAGCCCCCGGCGGCGCGGCCCGCTTCGCGATCCGGCCCTACCCGGGCGAGCAGGTAGAGACGGTGCAATGGCAAGGCCAGCCCGTCGTGCTGCGGCCGATCCGGCCCGAAGACGAGGCGCAGCACCTGCGCTTCCTCGAGCGGCTGGACCCCATCGACATCCGCATGCGCATCTTCTACAGCCGGCGCAGCATCGAGCACAGCGAGCTGGCCCGCCTGACGCAGGTCGACTACGAGCGCGAACTCGCCTATGTCGCCACGCGGGAGGGTGCCGCGGGCGAGGAGACGCTGGCCGTGGCCCGCGCGGCGATCGACCCCGACAACATCGAGGCCGAGTTCGGCATCGTCGTGCGCAGCGACCTCAAGGGCGCAGGTCTGGGCGAGATGCTGATGCACAAGCTGATCGGCCACCTGCGCGGGCGCGGCACGCGCCGGCTGGTGGGCATCGTCCTGCGCGAGAACGCGCGCATGCTCGAACTCGCGCAGGGGCTGGGTTTTCGCAGCCTGGCTGCAGCCGGAATCGACGACTCGCTGCGCATCGAACTCGACTTGAACTGAAGCAGGCTCTTGAAAGCGCGCGGTCCGCGCCCAGATTCCCAAGCATCGGGGCGGCACCAAGCCCGCTCGCCGACGATGGAGGAACCGCATGTACCGCAGCCTGTTTCCGCGTGACCTGTTCGCCGAGTTCGATCGCCTGCAGCGCGACCTGGGCGGCCTGTTCGAATATTCACCCGCCATCCGCGGCCTGGGCCGCGGCGGCTATCCGGCGCTCAACGTCGGCGCCACAGCCACCGGCGTCGAGGTCTTCGCCTTCGCACCCGGGCTCGACCCGGCGTCGGTCGAAGTCAACCTGGATCGCGGAGTGCTCACCATCGCCGGTGAGCGCAAGGCCGCGGCCCCGGCCGCCAGCGACGAGAAGACCACGCTTCACCTGAACGAGCGCTTCGCCGGGCGCTTCCGGCGCGTCGTCAGCATGCCCGACGACGTCGATCCGGCCAGCGTCAAGGCCACCTTCCGTGACGGCGTGCTGCGCGTGAGCGCAGAGCGCAAGGCCGCTGCCCAGCCGCGCCGCATCGAAGTGCACTGAACCCCCAAGGAGCATCGACCATGAACACCGTCACCCGCACCGCTGCCACGCCCGAGCGCACGGAGCCCGCCCTGCTGCCGCCCGTGGATGTGATCGAGGACAGCTCGGGCATCACCCTCTATGCCGACATGCCCGGCGTCCCGCGCGACAAGCTCACGCTGCGCGTCGAGGGCGACCAGCTCCTGCTCGAGGGCGAGATCGACCTCGCGCTCGCAGAGGGCCTGCAGTCCACGCACGCCGAGCTGACGCTGCCGCGCTACCGGCGCGCCTTCACGCTCAGCAAGGAGCTCGATCCGGCCCAGGTCGGCGCCGAGCTCGCCCAGGGCGTGCTGCGCGTGCGCATCCCGAAGACGGCACACGCGCAGCCACGGCGCATCGAGGTGCAGGTGAGTTGATCTCCGCAGGTGGCGTGCACGCGGCGTCACTTGCGTAAGATCGGCCCATGGAAGTGAAGCTCGACAAGCGCTGGCCGCTGGCGGTCGGCGTCGAACAGGCCTGGGCCGTGCTCTCGGACATCCGCGCCACCGCGGCCTGCATGCCCGGTGCGGCCATCACCGATCAGGTCGACGACACGCACTACAAGGGCACGGTGCGTACGCGCATCGGGCCGGCGCAGATGCAGTTCGGCGGCGAGATCGAGGTCAAGGCGCTGGACGCCGCGACGCACTCGATGCGTATGCTCGGCAAGGGTGCCGACAAGAGCGGCTCGTCGGCCTCGATGGACTTGGCCGCCCGCCTCGAGCCAGGTGAGGCCCCCGGCAGCGCGGTGCTCGCCGGCACCGCCACCGTCGTCGTCAGCGGCAAGCTGGCGCAGTTCGGCAACCGCCTGCTGGTGCCCGTCAGCGACGCGATGCTGGCGCAGTTCGCCGACAACTTCCGCGCCGCCGCAGCGGCGGTGGCCAGTGCGTCCGCCGCTGCGGCGGATGCGCCCGGCGCAGCCCCTGCGCCGCCTGCTGCGCCGATTGCTGCGCCCGTGCGCGAACTCAACGCGCTGGCGTTGATGTGGCAGGTCTTCAAGGCCTGGCTGGCGCGGCTCTTCGGACGCGGCGGCTGAAGCACGCCGCGCGGTTCTGCAGCCAGCGATATCCATGTCCGCACCTGATGCTTGATGCGGCGCGCTTTGCGCCGCCCCACAACGCTGGCATGCTGGCGCAGGCGCCGCGCGTGGGCCGGCGCATTGAAAGGCAGCCATGAACGGCATCGACGTCGACGTCCTGCGCAGCGCCATCGAGTGGCAGGACCGCGGCCAGCGCGTGGTGATGGGCACCGTCGTGCGCACCTGGGGCTCCGCGCCGCGGCCGCCGGGCTCGCTGATGATCATTCGCGACGACGGCCAGGTGGCCGGCTCCGTCTCCGGCGGCTGCATCGAGGACGACCTGATTGGCCGCGTGGCGCGTGGTGAACTGGCCGCGCGGCTGCCGCAGGTCACCACCTATGGCGCCACCGCCGAGGAAGCACAGCGCTTCGGCCTGCCCTGCGGCGGCACGGTGCAGGTGGTGCTGGAGCCGTTGTCGGCGCGCTCGCAACTGCGCGAGCTGCTGGCAGCGATCGAGTCACACCGGCTCGTGTCGCGGCGGCTGGACCTGGCCACCGGCGTCGTCAAGCTCAGCGACGCCGATGGCGGCACGAAGCTCTCCTTCGACGGCACCACGCTCGTCACGGTGCACGGCCCCAGCCTGCGCCTCTTGATCATCGGCGGCGGCCAGCTCTCGCGCTACCTGGCCAACCTGGCCGTCATGCTCGACTACCGGGTCACCGTCTGCGAGCCGCGCACCGAGTACCACGAGGGCTGGGACGCGATGACCGGCGTGACGCTCTCGCGCAGCATGCCCGACGATCTGGTGCTGGCGATGCACCTGGACGCCAACAGCGCCGTCGTGGCCGTGACGCACGACCCCAAGCTCGATGACCTGGCCCTGATGGAGGCGCTGCGCACGCCGGCCTTCTACGTCGGCGCCCTGGGCTCGCGGCGCAACAACGAGCTGCGGCGTGCGCGCCTGCTGCAGTTCGACCTCACGCCCGCCGAGATTGCACGCATGCGCGGCCCCGTGGGCCTGCGCCTGGGCGGGCTGACACCGCCGGAGATGGCGCTCTCGATCATGGCCGAGATGACGGCCATGCGCCGCGGCGTCGACACGAGCGGCCCGCTGACGGACTGGAGCGGCTCGACGACGAGTTGTGCCGTGAGCGCAGCGGCCACGGCGCAAGCCGCGTTCGGAGCGGAGGCCAGCACGGCGCGCAACCCCAAAGGCTGAGGGCTACGCGTCGACCCACTGGCGCACCGGCACATCGGCACGCCAGTCTGCGCAGACGGCCCTAGCGCCTGTTGCCCGCACCCCGGCGGCCAATACGCACCGCAGCCAGCAGCGTCAAGCCCACGAGGGCCAGCGTGCCCGGCTCAGGCACGTTGCCGCCACCACCGGACTCGGTGAAGAACGCCAGGCCGAAGGCACCGCCGGAAAGACTCGGTGCAAAGCCAGACTGGAAGGTGGCCGCACCGGTCGTCGTGTCGACCAGGTAGACGTTCTGGCCGGCGACGCCGTAGAGGCTCACGTTGTCGGGCGTGGCCAGGCCGAACATGCTGCCGACCCCCAGATTGCCGACCAGGCTGCCTGCGCCCGTGCCGGCATCGACGTCGATGAGCTGATTGCCGCTGGACGCCATGAAGAGATCGCCGCCGATGAAGGCGAGATCACCCCCCGACTGGAAACCGATGCCGCCGATGGCGCTGGCCGCACCCGTCAGCGTGTTCACCTTGTACAGCGAGCTGCCTGCCATGTAGAGCGTGCCATCGGCAC
>JADZCL010000382.1 GCA_020851615.1 Rubrivivax sp. | reverse complement strand
TCGGCGAGCCGGATCTCGGCGATGCGGTGGATGTTGCGCAGGGCCTCGGCGAATTCGAAGTCCGGGTGGTTGTGCAGGCGGCGCTCGAGCGTGGCGATGATCTGCTCCCTTGACAGCCCGCTGCCGCGCGGCCCGCGCACGGCGAGGATGAAGGGAAAGCCAAAGCGTGCGTTGTAGTCGCGATTGAGCTGCTGGATGCGCTCGAACTGCGCCGGCGTGCAGGCGGTCAGTCCGGCCTTGTCCTGCTCGTGCGTCGATTCGCTGGTGAGCGTGCGCGCAACCATCGCCTTGCCGGCCAGCTCGGGGTGGGCGCGGATCAGCGCCAGCTGCACGTCCCGACCGCCCTCGCGCACGGCCACCACCAGCGCATGCTTGAGCGCGGCCAGCGTTGCAAACGGCCGCGCGTCCCAGGCCCTGGCCGCAATCCACGGCGAGTGCTCGTAGATGCCGTCGAGGAGCGCGGTGAACTGCTCGCGCGACGAGGCGTGCAGGGCCGCCAGCGTGAGGGCCTTGTTCATGTCACTCCCAGACGAAGGCGGTCGTGGCGTCGAACGGATGCGCTTGCTTCCAGTGCTGCGCAATGTCGATGCGCCGGGCAATCCACACGTGGTCGTGCGATTGCACGTGGTCGAGGAAGCGCTGCAGCGCACGCAGGCGCCCGGGCCGGCCGAGCAGGCGGCAGTGCATGCCCACGCTCATCATCGCCGGACGCTCCGTGCCCTCGGCATACATCACGTCGAAGGCGTCCTTCAGGTACTGGAAGAAGGGCTCGCCGTGGCTGAACCCCTGTGGCAGTGCGAAGCGCATGTCGTTGCAGTCCAGCGTGTAGGGCAGCACCAGCTGCGGCGCCAGCGCGCCGTCGGACTTGCGGACCTGCAGCCAGAAGGGCAGGTCGTCGCCGTAGTAGTCGCTGTCGTACTCGAAACCGCCGTAGTCTGCCACCAGGCGCCGCGTTCGCGGGCTGTCGCGCCCGGTATACCAGCCCCGCGCCCGCGTGCCGGTCAGGCGCTCGATGATCTGCATGCCACGCTCCAGGTGTTCGCGCTCGACATCCTCGGGCGTGTCCTGGTAGTGGATCCAGCGCCAGCCGTGGCAGGCGATCTCATGCCCGAGTTCTCCAAAGGCCGCCGTCACCTCGGGGCAGCGCTCGAGCGCCATGGCCACGCCAAAGACCGTGAGCGGCAGCTTGCGGCGCTCGAACTCACGCAGGAGCCGCCACACGCCCACGCGCGCGCCGTACTCGTAGATGCCCTCCATGCTCAGGTGCCGTGCCGGGTAGGCGGGGGGATTGAACATCTCGGAGAGGAACTGCTCGCTGCCGCAATCGCCGTGCAGCACGCTGTTCTCGCCGCCCTCCTCGTAGTTCAGGACGAACTGCAGCGCGACGCGTGCCTGGCCGGGCCAGTGCGCCTGCGGCGGGTTGCGGCCGTAGCCGCGCAAGTCGCGCGGGTAAGGGGGTGTGGTGGCAGTGGGCATCACGGTGATCCTGCGGGTTTGAGCGCCGAGGCCAGGTCGGGCGTGCGCGGGTGCAGGCGCAGGTGGCGCTCGACACTGCTGATGTGCCGCTCCATCAGGCGGGCGGCGGCACGGCCGTCGCGCCGCGCGAGGGCCTCGACGATCGCGACATGCTCGGCCTGCGACTGGTCCGCCGAATGGCTGGACTGGTACATCAGCGAGATCAGCTGCGAGCGCGACAGCAGGTCGGAGATCGTCTGTGCCAGGACCTCGTTGCCCAGCAGTCGCGCCAGCACGACGTGGAAATCCGCGAGCAGGCGCGTGCGGCCGTTGATATCGCCGCGCGCGACCGCCTGGTGCTCGGCGCGCAGGTGCTCGGCAAGCGTGACCAGCTGGGCGTCGGTGATGACCCGGGCCAGCTGGCGCAGCATGCCGCCTTCGATCAGGCGGCGCACGGCGTAGACCTGGTGCGCCTCGTCGATCCCGGGCATGGCGACGAATGCACCGCGCGCCGGCTCGAGCGTGACCAGGCGGTCTCGGCTCAGACGGTTCAGGGCCTGCCGCACCACCGTGCGCGAGACGGAGAAGACGTCGGCGATCTGCTGCTCGACCAGCTTGGTGCCGGGCATCAGCCGCCGCTCGATGATGGCGGTCGTGATGGCCTCGACGATCTGGTGGGTCACGTTCGCAGCCGTTGCAGCCGCCGGCGTGGCCGCAACGGCGTGCAGGGCGGGGCGGGTTGGGCGGGTAGGGCTGGAGACGCGGGGCACGATTCGGGTAGCATCGATCCGATACAAAAGTGTATACAGATATGGAAGCCTATCTCCTGGACTGGGCCAACCTGCTGCTGCGCTGGGCCCACATCATCACCGTCATCGCCTGGATCGGTTCGTCCTTCTACTTCGTGCTGCTGGACAACAGCCTGCGGCCGCCCGAGCACGACGACCTCAAGGCCAAGGGGGTCGACGGCGAGATGTGGGCCGTGCACGGAGGCGGCTTCTATCACGCCAACAAGTACATGGTGGCGCCGCGCTGGCGGGCACTGCCGCAGAACCTGCACTGGTCTTTCTGGGAGAGCTACTCGACCTGGCTCACCGGCTTTGGCCTGTTCACCGTGCTCTACCTCTTCAATGCCGGGAGTTTCCTGGTCGACAAGACCGTGTACGACTGGTCGGCCGGGGCGGCGATCGCGGCCTCGCTGGGCTTCCTGGTGGCGTTCTGGCTGATCTACGACCTCATCTGTCGCACGCTGGGCCAGGGTCGCCGCGGTGACCTCGTCGTCGGCCTGTGCGTGGTCGTCTTCGTGGTCTTCGCGTCGTGGCTGGCCTGCCGGCTGTTCGCCGGGCGCGCGGCCTTCCTGCTCGTGGGGGCGATGCTGGCCACGACCATGAGTGCCAACGTCTTCTTCGTGATCATTCCGGGGCAGCGCAAGGTGGTTGCGCAGCTGCGCGCGGGGCAGACGCCCGACGCCATCCATGGCCGCCGCGGCAAGCAGCGCAGCGTGCACAACACCTACTTCACGCTGCCGGTGCTGGTGGCGATGCTCTCCAACCACTATGGCTGGCTCTACCAGGGCCCGCACAACTGGCTGGTGCTGGTGCTGCTGATGCTGGCCGGTGCACTCATTCGCCACAGCTTCGT
>JADZCL010000381.1 GCA_020851615.1 Rubrivivax sp. | reverse complement strand
GCGCTGGCGACACTGACCGCCGTGGCGCAGGTGCTGCCAGGCCTTGGACGACCGGCCACGCCCAAGGAGATCGCCGCCTGGGACATCGACGTGCGCCCCGACTTCAAGGGCCTACCCAAGGGCGCGGGCAGCGTCGCCCAGGGCCAGGATCTGTGGGAGGCCCGCTGCGCGAGTTGCCACGGCATCTTCGGCGAAAGCAACGAGTTCTTCGCGCCTCTCGTGGGCGGCACGACGGCCGCAGACATCAAGAGTGGCCGCGTGGCGCGTCTGAACGACGCCGCCTACCCGGGGCGCACGATGCTGATGAAGCTCTCCTCCGTCTCGACGCTGTGGGACTACATCAACCGCGCCATGCCCTGGAACGACCCCAAGTCGCTGCAGCCCGATGAGGTCTACGCGCTCACGGCCTTCCTGCTCAACCTGGGTGGCGTGCTGCCGGACGATTTTGTGCTCTCCGACCGCAACATCGCCGAGGTCCAGGCGCGCATTCCCAACCGCCTGGGCATGACGACGCAGCACGCCCTGTGGCCCGGCAAGCTGCCCGGCGCGACGCGAGCGCCAGACGTCAAGGCCACCGCGTGCATGAACAACTGTGCGACCGAACCGACGGTGGCCTCGATGCTGCCGGGCTTTGCGCGCAACGCACATGGCAACCTTGCCGAGCAGAACCGCATGGTCGGCGCGCAGCATGGCGCCGACACGAGCCGACCCGACACGACCCCACCTACCCGCGCGCCAGCACCCGCGGCCAAGCCGCCCGCTGGAGCAGCACCAACCGCCTTGCTCACCAAGGCCGGCTGCTCGGCCTGCCACAACCTCGACAGCAAGCTGATCGGCCCGAGCTGGCGTGACATCCACGGCAAGCACGGCAGCCGCGCCGATGCCCGCAGCTACCTCGAGACCAAGATCCGCGCCGGTGGCATGGGTGTATGGGGGCAGATTCCGATGCCCGCCCAGACGATATCCGAGGAAGATGCTAAGGTAATAGCCGGCTGGCTTGCCGACGGGGCACGCAGGTAAGCCCGGCACAAAGGCCGTGGGCCAGGCCGGCGCCGCGGCGCCGCCCGCATTCCGATTTCGCTTTCCCGACAATGGTCGGCACGACCAAAGGAGACCCTCCCATGCATAACCGTCGCCAGATGCTCCAGCGCAGCGCGACTCTCGCCGGTGCCCTGGCCGGACTCGGGTTGCTGCCGCGCGCCGCGCAGGCGGCCTGGAACAGCGCGGCCTTCGAGGCCAAGAACATGAACGACCTCGTGAAGGCGCTGGGCGTGTCCGCTCCCACCGAGAGCAAGGACGTGACCATCACCGGCCCCGACATCGCCGAGAACGGCGCGGTCGTTCCGGTCGGCTGCGCCTCTTCGCTCGCCGGCGTCAAGCGCCTGCTCATCCTGGTGGAGAAGAACCCCAACATGCTGGCCGCGATCTTCGACGTCAGCGACAGCACGGAGCCCAGCTTCAACACCCGCGTGAAGATGGGGCAGTCCTCCCACGTCATGGCCGTGGCGATCACCGCCGACAACAAGGTTCTCTTCGCACAGAAGGAAATCAAGGTCACGCTGGGTGGCTGCGGCGGCTGACTGAGCGCGCGCCACTGCCCCCCAAACCCGATTCGAAGGAGAACACACCATGGCAGACCCGATGCGCATCCGCGCCCAGGCCGCCGGCGACAAGGTCACCGTCCGCGTGCTGATGAGCCACGAAATGGAGACCGGCCAGCGCAAGGATTCCGCCGGCAAGGTCATCCCTGCCTGGTTCATCCAGGAAGTCACCGCCACACACAACGGCAAGCCGGTGCTGAGCGCGCAGTGGGGCCCGTCGATTGCCAAGAACCCGTTCCTGCAGTTCACCATCAAGAGTGGCAAGGCCGGCGACAAGATCAGCGTGAGCTGGGTCGACAACCGTGGCGACAAGCGCACCGACGAAGCAACCGTCAGCTGAAGGCAGCACGCGCGGGGACACCGCCCAACGCCCGCGCCCAACAAACGACTCCGGAGACAAGACGATGCACAGTCCACGCTGGGCGGCG
This sequence comes from Rubrivivax sp., assembly GCA_020851615.1. Classification (GTDB taxonomy): domain Bacteria; phylum Pseudomonadota; class Gammaproteobacteria; order Burkholderiales; family Burkholderiaceae_C; genus Rubrivivax. The sequence continues at coordinate 4,290 of JADZCL010000381.1, read as the reverse complement.
CTTGCGCTGGCCTGCATGCTGCCGTTGGCAGGCCAGGCCCAGAAGAGCACCACCGACGGCATTGCCGAATACCGCAAGATGCTCGAGGACGGCAACCCAGCCGACCTCTTCGAGATGAAGGGCGAGGAGCTCTGGAAGCAGGCCCGCGGCCCGAAGAAGGCCTCGCTCGAGCAGTGCGACCTGGGCCTGGGTCCCGGGGTGGTCAAGGGCGCCTGGGTCCGCCTGCCGCGCTTCTTCGCCGACACCGGGCGGGTGCAGGACGTCGAGTCGCGCCTGGTCACCTGCATGGCCACCCTGCAGGGCTTCGACGCGGCCGAACTCGTCAAGACACCCTTCGGTCGAGGAGAGAAGGCCAACATCACGGCGCTCGCCACCTGGGTGTCGGCGCAGTCACGCGGCCAGCGCTTCGACCTGCCGCAATCGCACCCCGAGGAGCGACGCATCTACGAACTCGGCAAGCGCGCCTTCTTCTTCCGCGGCGGGCCGATGGATTTCTCCTGCGCGTCCTGCCACGGTGAGGACGACAAGCGCATCCGGCTGCAGGACCTGCCCAACCTGACGCGCAACCCCGGCGACGGCATCGGCTTTGCCGCCTGGCCCGCCTACCGGGTCAGCAACGGCCAGATGTGGACCATGCAGCACCGCCTCAACGACTGCTTCCGCCAGCAGCGTTTCCCCTTCCCGGAGTACGGCGCCGAAGTGACGATCGCGCTGGGTGTGTACATGGGCGTGAACGCCAAGGGCGCCGAATCGATCGCCCCGGCGATCAAGCGTTGAGGAGGCCGTGGCGATGAAACATCAAACGACAATCGCACTGACGGCCGCCGCCGCGACGCTGCTGCTGGGTTGCACCAGCCTGCCTGCGCCCCAGGAGCTCGATGCCCAGGCACTGGCCATGATCAAGGCCGGCTTTCACGCCCAGGGCATTGCCAAACTCGACCGCATCGAGCAGGACCTCGGCCAGAAGGCCTGTTCGTCGGCACACGCCCCCACCGACGCGGTGGCCAGGCAGGTCGAGGCCCAGGCGCTGGCCAGCATCAAGTGGCCCGCCGGCGGCCACTACCTCGGAGACTGGCGCGAAGGCGAGAAGCTGGCGCAGAACGGCCGCGGCATGACCTGGACCGACAAGAGCGCAGCGCCCAGCGCCCATGGCGCGCAGTGCTACAACTGCCACCAGATCAGCAAGGAGGAGATCAGCTTCGGCACGATCGGCCCGAGCCTCTACAACTACGGCAAGCTGCGTGGCGTGAAGAACCCCTACGACCCGGCGAGTGCCGAAGTCGTGAAGTACACCTGGGGCAAGATCTGGAACCCCAAGGCCTATGGCGCGTGCTCCAACATGCCCCGCTTCGGTCACATGGGCCTGCTCGACGAAACCCAGATCCGCCACGTGATGGCGCTGCTGCTCGATCCGCAGTCCCCCGTCAACCGCTGATCATCCGTTGCAGGTCCGCCCGGTGCAGGCCCGCTTTCCGACCTCGGATATCCGTCTGGACTGATCCGCGATGAACCTGAGCAAGCGAGAGTTCCTCCAGGTGTTGGGTGCCGCCGGCGCCGCCGGCATGGCACTCGGGCGCCACGCGGATGCCACCGCGCAGCAGGCGCAGGGCACGCTCTACGACGTCCCGCGCTTTGGCAACGTATCACTGCTGCACATGACCGATTGCCATGCGCAGTTGCGGCCGCTGTGGTTCCGCGAGCCCAGCGTCAACCTGGGTCTGGGCTCGATGCGCGGGCAACTGCCGCACCTGGTGGGCGAACGGTTTCTCGCAGCCACCGGCATGGCTGCGGGGACCGCGCTGGCGCACGCCTTCACCATGCTGGATTTCGAGACGGCCGCCCGCCGCTACGGCCGCGTAGGCGGCTTCGCCCACCTGGCCACGCTCGTCAAGCTGCTCAAGGCCAGCCGCCCCGGCGCCCTGCTCCTGGATGGCGGTGATACCTGGCAAGGCAGCGCCACGTCGCTGTGGACGAACGCACAGGACATGGTCGACGCCTGCAAGCTGCTGGGCGTGGACGTGATGACCGGCCACTGGGAATTCACCTACGGCATGCAGCGCGTCAAGGAGATCGTCGAGAAGGACTTCAAGGGCCGCATCGACTTCGTGGCCCAGAACGTCAAGACCATCGACTTCGAAGATCCGGTCTTTGCGCCCTACGTGATTCGTGAAGTGAACGGCGTGCCCGTGGCGATCATCGGCCAGGCATTCCCCTACACGCCGATCGCCAACCCGCGCTACATGGTGGCCGACTGGAGCTTTGGCATCCAGGATGAGAACCTGCAGAAGATGATCGACCAGGCCCGTGCCAAGGGCGCGCAGGTCGTCGTCGTGCTCTCGCACAACGGCATGGACGTCGACCTGAAGATGGCCACGCGCGTGCGCGGTGTCGACGCCATCCTCGGCGGCCACACGCACGACGGCGTGCCGGTTGCGATACCCGTTGCCAATGCCGGCGGGAAGACGCTGGTCACGAACGCCGGCAGCAACGGCAAGTTCCTCGGTCTGATGGACTTCGACGTCAAAGGCGGCAAGGTAGCCGACTTTCGCTACCGCCTGCTGCCGGTGTTCGCCAACCAGCTCGAGCCCGACCGCGGGATGGACGCGCTGATCACCAAGGTCCGCGCCCCCTTCGAGGCCCGTCTGGCCGAGAAGCTGGCCGTCACCGACGGCCTGCTGTACCGGCGCGGCAACTTCAACGGCAGCTGGGACCAGCTCGTCTGCGATGCGCTGATCGAGGTGCAGGGTGCACAAATCGCCTTCAGCCCCGGGTTCCGCTGGGGCAGCACCCTGCTGCCGGGCGACACCATCACCCGCGAACTGCTGATGGATCAACTCGCCATTACCTACCCCTATGCCACGCTCACGCCGATGACGGGCGAGATGATCAAGACCGTGCTCGAGGACGTTGCCGACAACCTCTTCAATCCCGACCCGTATTACCAACAAGGCGGTGACATGGTGCGCGTGGGTGGGCTCACCTACACCTGCACGCCCGGCGCGACCATGGGTCAGCGCATCAGCGACATGCGCCTGGCTGGCCAGCCCATCGACGCGACCAGGACCTACAAGGTCGCCGGCTGGGCGCCGGTGGCCGAGGAGGCCGGGCGCGCCCCGGGCGTGAAGCCCGTATGGGACATCGTCGAGACCTGGCTGAAGAGCCAGGGCGGACGCGTCGCACCGCGTCGGATCAACACACCGCGGCTGGTCGGAACCGAGGGCAACCCCGGCATCGCCTGAGTCTTGAGCTCAGGGCCTGGCGTAGCTGGCGTCGGCCTCGGCAGCCCTCCCTGCTGCGGCACCCGCCGACGCATGTGTGCTCTCGCTGCGGCGGTCCAGCAGGGCATCGGTTGCAGCTGCCGCCGCCCACATCGCCGCCAGCGTCACGAACGCGGTCAGCGTGAAGATCGACGCACCCGAAACCCCCGCCCCCACGGCACAGCCCCCGGCAAGCATCCCGCCAAACCCCATCAGCACCGCACCCACGATGTAGCGTCGCATGGCCTGGCCGCCCTGGAAGCCCTCCAGTCGCAGTTCACGCCCAAGCAAGGCAGAGACGAAGCTGCCGACGAAGACGCCAGGAACCAGGCCGAGATCGAAGGTCAGCGGCTGCCAGGGCGGCGAGAGGACGAGCATCAGCATATCGGCCGCCGGCCCGGTGAAGCTCAGGCTCTGCACAGGGGGCAGCGTATCGAAGGTCGCCCGCGCCAAGTGGTAGGTCGCGAGCCAACCCATGGCCACCATCGCCCCCACGCCGATGGCCCCGAACCAGCCCCAGAAGTGCACGCGCTGCCGCCAGGCCCACAGCAGGGCTGCGCCCAGCCAGAGGGCCCCAAACAAGAGCGCGCCGCCACGCCCGATCCCGACCAGCGTCAGCACATCACGCTCGGTGGCCTCGACAACCCACCACTGCGAAATCTCCCGGCGCACTGGCGAGAGCAAGCCGTTGAACGCCGAGGCGGCAGTGACCGCAAAGACCAGGCCCGAGAGAAGCGCGCGCAGGTTGCCTTGTGCGGCCAGCACCAGCAGCCGGCTTGAACAGCCCCGAGCGAGGATCATGCCGACACCGAACAGCAGCCCCCCGATCAGTGCGCCTGAGAGACTGCCCCGCGCCGACAGCGCGCGCGCATCATGCGCATCCAGCCAGCCCATGGCGACGAAGGACTGCGTCAGCAGCACCGCCGTCGAGAATGTGAACAGCCAGACGGACAGCTTGCCCTCGCGCGTGCCGCGCGCGAACTCGATGACCGCCGAGCGCAGGCAGAAGCGCGATCGATGCGCGAAGAAGCCG
>JADZCL010000380.1 GCA_020851615.1 Rubrivivax sp. | reverse complement strand
TGCAGAGCCCGCTCTTCATCGCCGCGCTGGCCGGGTTGTTCACCCTCATCGGGCTCAATCTCGCCGGGGTCTTCGAGTTCGGTGCGCTGCTGCCCGCGCGCTGGTCGGCGGCGCGGGCACGCCATCCCCTGACCGATTCGCTGCTGACAGGGGTGCTCGCCGTGGCGGTGGCCTCGCCCTGCACGGCACCCTTCATGGGCGCGGCGCTGGGTGCGGCCGTCACGCTGCCGCCGGCGCAGGCGCTGATGGTGTTCGTGGCGCTGGGCCTGGGCATGGCCGCGCCCTACCTGCTGGCCAGCGCCTGGCCCATGCTGGCCCGCGCGTTGCCGCACCCGGGTGGCTGGATGGTGACCTTCAGGACGCTGATGGCCTTCCCGATGTTTGCCACCGTGATCTGGCTGGTGTGGGTGCTGGGCCAGCAAAGCGGCATCGATGCGGTCGCGGGGCTGCTGGGCACGCTGCTGGCGCTGGCTTTCCTGGCCTGGGCGTTGGGCACTCCGGCCCTGGGCGCGCGCACGCGCAACGGCCTGGGTGCGCTGGCCTTTGCCTTGACGGCACTGGCACTTGGCTGGGCGTGGCCGGCCCTGCACGGCACGCCCGCCAGCGCCACGACGCACAACGAAGCCGGCTGGGAGCCCTGGAGCCCAGAACGCGTTGCGGAGCTGGGCACGGCCGGTCGAGCGGTCTTCGTGGACTTCACCGCCGCCTGGTGCGTCACCTGCCAGTACAACAAGCGCACGACGCTCGCCGACGAGGCGGTGCTCGCCGCTTTCGCCACCCGCAACGTGGCGCTGCTGCGCGCCGACTGGACACGGCGCGATGCCCGCATCACGGCCGAGCTGACACGCCTGGGCCGCAGCGGCGTGCCGGTCTATGCCCTCTATGCCCCGGGCGCGCCGGAGCCCCAGTTGCTCGGCGAGATCCTGCGCCGCACCGAGCTGCACGAGGCGCTTGCCCGCCTGCCCGCGCCGCGTTGACGCGGGCGCGCCCGTTCCACCCGCCTACCAGCGTGTGGCCGGCGTATCCAGGTCGACCTTCAGGTAGTGCGCGCCAGCGATCGGGTTGAAGTAGTAGGGCGGGATCTCCTCGAAGCCCAGCGAGACGTAGAGTCCGCGCGCCGCCTCCATATCGTCCAGCGTATCCAGCAGCACGCTCGAGTAGCCCAGCTGCGTCGCCAGGTCGATCAGTGCCTGGGCAAGCTGGCGCCCGAGGCCAAAGCGACGAAAGGCCGGGCGCACGTACAGGCGTTTCATCTCGCTGGCGTTGGGGTAGTCAACCCCGGGCAGCGGCCGCAGCCCGACGCAGCCTGCGCTCTGGCCGTCGACCAGCGCCAGCAGCAGCACCCCGCCGGGCGCTGCGTAGTCGCCCGGCAGGGCCGCGAGCTCGGCCTCGAAATCCTGGAAGCCAAGGTCCACGCCCAGCGCGTCTGCATACTCGCGAAAGAGGCTGCGCACCGCCGCGAGCGCCGCAGCGCCCTCGGCGCGCACGATTTCGATTGCCGGCGGCGCCTCCATCGCCGCGTCAGCCGCCCAGCCGCACGACCGCAGCGACCAGCCCGGCGCAGACGAGCAGCAGCACGAGAGCGCGCAGCCAGGTGGCCAGGCCGTCGCGCGCGGCGGGTGCGCCCGGCACTGGCAGCAGCTTGTCGCCGGTGATCATCGGCAAGACGAGGCTGCGCTGGCGGAAGACGCGGTAGTAGGCAATGGCGCCGACATGCAGCAGCACCAGCGCCATCAGCAGGGCCAGACCCGGCCCCTTGTGCCAGGCCGTGGCCGCCGTCGCGGTGGCGCCGCTGACCAGATGGTTGAGCGGGCCGACGGTGGCGATCTCATCGTCGGCGAACAGCCCGCTCGTCACCTGGACTGCCAGAAGCAGCAGCATGGCCAGCACCGACAAGGCGCCCAGCGGGCTGTGGCCGACTTCATGCAGTTCATCGACCCGCGACCGGCCGCGCAGGTAGCGCAGCAGCGTGGCCGGGCTCGGGACGAAGCGCGCAAAACGCGACCACTCCCCGCCCACGAAACCCCACAGCAGACGAAACAGCAGCAACGCGAAGATGCCGTAGCCGATGCGCATGTGCCACACCAGGGCTGCCCCGCCGACCTTGCCCGTGGCCACCTGCGCCACGATCGCCAGCGTCAGCAACCAGTGGAAGCTGCGCGTAGGCAAATCCCAGACGCGCACGCGGGTCGTCTCGACGGCAGAGGAGGGCGGCTTCATGGTGCGGGGCTGGCGGCTCAGGGCTGAGGATGGCGGACCATACCGCGAAAACCAGGCGCCAGGATCAAGGGCCCCGCTGCGGGCGACCGACCATCGCAGAGGGCTTTGCACCGCAGCAATCGCCCGCGGGAGCGGTCCTTCCTACACTCCCGGCCGGCGCAATCCGCCGTATCGCGTCGGCGCTGGCCGGCGTGTGCGCCGTACCTGTCATCGACGCCAACCCCCCCGAGTTCCGGAGAACCCGAATGAACCGCCTGCTCCCCGCCCTTGCCCTGCTTGCCAGCCTCGGCTGCGCCCTGCCCGCTGCAGCCCAGTTCCAGAAGCCCGAGGACGCGATCAAGTACCGCCAAGGTGCTTTTCGCGTGATGGC
>JADZCL010000379.1 GCA_020851615.1 Rubrivivax sp. | reverse complement strand
CTGCTCACGCGCGGCTTCACGGGCCGCAGCCTCGCGGGCAGCTGCCTCCCGCTCGGCCAGGGCCCGGCGTGCACTCGCCTGCGCCTCTTGCAGCGCCACCTCGGCCGCTGCGGCCGCCGCCGCCTCAGGGTCTTCCCCGACGGGAAGCGGCGGCAGCAGCGGTTGCGTGGGCGCTGCCACGTCGAGCGCCGGCGCCGGCATATCGGCACGCGGCGACTGCGCAGCCCCGCGCCGGGGTGAGCCCGGTCGCACGGCCCACCACCCGATCAACGCTGCCGCCAGCGCCAAACCCAACCACCACCAGGAATCAAACATCGCCTGCTGCCGCTTGTTTGCCCCAGCATAGCGGCGGATGGCGGCGCTGCGGCGCCTGCAGCCCGGCTGCAACACGCGCCCGCGCGCGTGCCGTGACCGGTGCCACGCCTGCAGCCGCCAGTCCCCCCGGCGGCGATCCGGTGTAGCGTTGCGGGCCGGCACGGTGTGGTGTGCGCACGGGGCGCCCGCCGCGTCCCATGTCACGGCGCCGACGCCACCGAAGAACCCGCCAGGACCCAAGCGATGCTGCTCTCCGACGACCACCGCGCCGTGCAGGATGCCGTGCGCAGCTATGTGCAGGCCGAGATCGCCCCCCACGCCGCCACCTGGGACAAGCAGCACCACTTCCCACGCGCCCAGTTGCGCGGCCTGGCCGATCTGGGCTGTTACGGCGTCTGCGTGCCACCGCAGTGGGGCGGCGCGGGGCTGGACAGCCTGGCCCTGGCGCTCATCCTCGAGGAGATTGCCGCCGGCGACGGCGCGACCAGCACCGTGGTCAGCGTCAACAACTGCCCCGTCTGCTCGATCCTCACCGCCTTCGGCGACGACGCGCAGAAGGCCCGCTTCCTGACGCCGCTGGCGCGCGGCGACATGCTGGGTGCCTTCTGCCTGACCGAGCCGCATGTGGGCTCCGAGGCCAGCGGGCTGCGCACCGGCGCGCGCCGTGAAGGCGACGCGTACGTGCTGGACGGTGTCAAGCAGTTCATCACCAGCGGCAAGAACGGCGACGTGGCAATCGTGATGGCCGTGACCGACAAGGCGGCCGGCAAGAAGGGGATCAGCGCCTTCCTGGTGCCCACGACCACGCCCGGCTACATCGTCGCGCGCGTCGAGGACAAGATGGGCCAGCACGCCAGCGATACCGTGCAGATCGTCTTCGAGGGCTGCCGCGTGCCGCTGGCCAACCGGATCGGCGACGAGGGCCAGGGGCTGAAGATCGCGCTGGCGGGCCTGGAGGGCGGGCGCATCGGCATCGCCAGCCAGAGCGTGGGCATGGCGCGCGCAGCCTTCGAGGCGGCCCTGCAGTACGCCAAGGAGCGGCGCGCCTTCGGCCAGCCGATCTACGGGCACCAGGCGGTGCAGTTCAAGCTCGCCGAGATGGCCACGCAGATCGAGGCTGCACGCCAGCTCGTCTGGCACGCCGCGAGCCTGAAGGATGCCGGCCTGCCCTGCCTGAAGGAGGCAGCCATGGCCAAGCTCTTTGCCAGCGAGATGGCCGAGCGCGTGTGCTCGGCGGCCATCCAGGTCTTCGGCGGCTACGGCTACGTGAGCGACTTCCCCGTCGAGCGCATCTACCGCGACGTACGCGTGACCCAGATCTACGAAGGCACCTCCGAGGTGCAGAAGATCCTGATCGGGCGCGCGCTCGCCTGAATGCGCAATGACCATGACCACGACCATCACCCTGGACGAAACCAGCGCCCGCCAGGTGCTACTGCTGCGCGCCTTCGAAACCGCCAGCCCGGCCGACCCAGGCTGGACCGCCGAGGACCGCGACTGGGCCACGCGCGTGGCGCGAGCCAGTGTGGGCGACGACGCCGGCCCGGCTCGCTTCCTTGCCGAGCGCGCGCGCCATGCGATGCAGCGCCTGGCTCCGCGCGAGGCGGGCGTGCGCGCGGCGCTGGCAGCGCGCTTTGCCGGCCGCGCCTGGGCCTGGGTGGCGATCGTGCTGGGCTTTGCGCTGGGCCTGGCGGTCGACCACATCGGCCCGTCGCAGCGCATCAACCTGCTGGCCCCGCCGATCTGGGCGCTGGTGGCGTGGAACCTCCTGGTCTACCTCGCCCTGCTGCTGGCGCCGCTGCGCGGCAGCGAGCCCGGGCGGCTGCGGCGCTGGCTGCGCGCACGCTGGCAGCCCAAGGGCGGGCGCTGGGGGCGGCACGCCACGCTGGCGCGCTTTGCGCTGGACTGGGCGCGGGTGGCCGCGCCGCTGGATGGCGCCCGCGCCGCACTGGTGCTGCACCTGGGGTCGGCGGCGTTGGCCTTGGGCGTCATCTGCAGCATGTACGTGCGCGGCCTGGTGCTGGACTACCTGGCCGGCTGGGAAAGCACCTTCCTCGGCGCGCAGACCGTGCATGCCGTGCTCGCGGTGCTGCTGGCACCGGCGGCGGCGCTGACGGGCATCGCCGTGCCCGATGCTGCGGCCCTGGCAGCCATGCAGATCGGCCCGGCACAGCCGGCACTGGCCAGCGCCGCGCCGTGGCTGCACCTCTACGCCGCCACGCTTGCGCTCTTCGTCGTCGGGCCGCGCTTGCTGCTGGCGCTGCTGGCGCGGCTGCAGGCGTGGCGGCTGCAGCGGCGGCTGCCGCTGGCAGTGGACGACGCCTGGTCCCAGCAGTGGCTGCAGGCACGCGAAGGGCTCAGCGGCATCGTCTGGCTGCTGCCACACGCGGCGCCCGCCTCGGCAACCGCGGCGCTGGCGCTGCAGGAAGCGGTGAACGCGCTCAGCCACGGCCGTGCCCGGCTGCAGGCTGCAGCGCCGGTGCCCTACGGCGACGAGACCGATCCGGCCGTGACCACGCCACCGTCCGGGGCTGCAGTCGTGCTGCTGCTGGTCGACCTGGCCAGCACGCCCGAGGAAGAGGTGCACGGCCGGCTGCTCGACCACCTGGCCTCCACCGCCCGCACCGCACGCCGCCTGCTGCTGGTCGACGAAGCCGG
>JADZCL010000378.1 GCA_020851615.1 Rubrivivax sp. | reverse complement strand
TTCGTGATGAACAGCAAGGCCGAGATCGCGCAGGCCGTCGACGACTACCGCAGCGGCCGCCTGGCTTGAAGCCGCAGCAGTTCCCCGGCCAATTCGTGCGGCGGCTCGTCGTGCTCGATCACCGCCAGCCCGCGGTGCAGTTCAAGGCTGGAGTCCAGCCAGCCGCAGTGCGGCTGCGCCACCCGCGCCCCTGACACCCGCGCTGGCGGCTGGACGAGCGCCTGGTCGCGGGCTGCGCGATCCGGGGCGTGCTCGAGCCAGCGGGTAAACGGCCAGCCGCCTGAAGAATGCCGCGAAGCTCTCATTGCGTCCTCCCTCTGCGGCCGCTTCCGGGCCGCGTCGGGCACGATGCTCGCGGTGGCGGCAAGGCCTTGCCATCACCTCGTTGGCAGGGTCGAAGGGGGCCCCCCGATGAGGCCCCGCCAAGGCAGGATGGCGCTCAGGCCGAGGGTGGAGCGCTGTCGCTGAAGCTGGCGCGGGTGGCGAGCTTCTCGTGCAACCGGGCCAGGTTGGCGTGCGGCTCGCGCCACTGAACCTGCGGGAAGCGGAAATCGAGGTAGCCCAGCGCGCAGCCGACGGCGATGTCGGCCAGCGTGAAGTGGCTGCCTGCGCACCAGGGCTTGTCACCCAGGCCGCGGCCCATGGCAGCGAGCGCGGCCTGCACGCGCGACATCTGGCGATCGATCCAGGCCTGGCAACGCTCGTGTGGCGCGCGCCCGGCCCAGGTCTGCTCCATGCGCGCGGCCACGCACGCGTCGAGCACGCCGTCGGCCAAGGCCTCCCAGGTTCGCACCTCGGTGCGCTCGCGCCCCGACGGGGGAACCAGCTTGCCCACCGGCGAGAGCGTATCCAGGTACTCGACGATCACGCGCGAGTCGAAGACCGCCTCGCCGCCCTCCATCACCAGGCACGGCACCCTGCCCAGCGGATTGGACTGCAGGACGTTCTCGCTGCCCCAGGGGTCCTCGAGCACGAACTTGAAATCGAGCTTCTTCTCGGCCATCACGATGCGCACCTTGCGCACATAGGGGCTGGTCAGGGAGCCGATGAGTTTCATGAAGGACGGGGCTGTGCAGCGTCCGCTTGCTGCGTCGGCGATTCTAGCGAGGCCCCTCGTCTGAGCGGTACGCGGGCCCGCTGGCGCAGGGCCAGGCTGGCCGCTCAGGCTGGCGCGCGCTGGCGCTCCTGTGCCTGCTGCAGATCGGCCTCGGTCTGGCGCGCCGCGCGCAGCACGAGCGTGAGGTCGAGGTCCGCCTTCTGCGCCAGCGCAGTGGCCACGCTGTCCAGCGCCTGCGGGTCGTCCATCAGCGCCGCGACGATCGCCGACGTCGCCACGATGCCGCGCCGTTGCAGCGGCTCCGGGAAGTCCCGCGTCGCGTGCACCGTCACATGGTGGCGCACGCTGGCCGCCGCCGCCGCCGACAGCCCCCAGCTCTCGCACAACGCAGCACCCAGCGCATCGTGGCTCACGCCAAAGCCGGCATGCTCGAGCGTGACAAGTTCGGAGTCCGAGGTGGCCGCACGCAGCATCGCGCGGTAGTGGTCCGGTGCATGGCGGAACAGCACCGCCTTGCCACACTCTTCGAACAGGCCCGCCGAGTGCGCCGCCCAGGCGTCCAGCGCCATGCGCTGCGCAAGCCGCCCCATCAGCATGCCGCGCAGCGCCGCGCGGGCCCACAGCGGCTCGAGTTCGGCCGCCGGCGGGAAGGCCGCACGCAGTCCCATCTCGAACGTGATCGCTGCCACCTCGCGCGTGCCGAGGTAGGTGATCGCCTGCTGCACGCTCTGCACGCGACCCTTGAGCCCGTAGAGCGAGGAGTTGACCGCCTTCAGCACGGCAGCGGCGAGCGCCATGTCAGACTCGATCAGCTGCGCGATCGCCGTGAGGTTCAGGTCCTCCTCGGCCATCAGCAGCGACAGCCGCACCAGGCTGTCGGGTTGCGCCGGGATGGCAATGTCGAGCGTGCGGAGTTCGGCGTTGACGGACATGGCGGTCAGGGTTGCGCAAACACCTGCGCGCGCCCGCCAGCCGGGCGCACCACGTGCTTGGCGCGATCCTAGAGTCCGGCTGCGCCCCACGAGCGCGGCAATTGCAGCACGGGGACAGGCCTGTTCGGGATCTTGCGGCCTAGCGGGCGCCCGGGAAAGAGAACGGGCGCCAGGCCACTGGCGGCTTGGCGCCCGAAGATCCCGGTCCGCGCGATGGGGCTGCTGCGCAAGCGGCAACCTGCGGCCAGGCGGCTTTGTCGTTGGCCTTGACGGCTGTGTGTCTCCTCTAGCCCCCCGTCCAGTCGCCCCGCCCATCCTGGGCCGGCGCTGCGAGTGGGCGGACTCTAGCGATGCGGCCTTGCGCACCACATCCGGACTTTCCCGCCGCAGTCAGCCCCCGATCCCCGGGGTGCGACGGTGGAACGGGTCATCGCTTGGTGAGCACCCACTCCGCTGCGCGCTCTGCGATCATCAACGTCGGCGCGTTCGTGTTGCCGCTGGTGATGGTGGGCATCACGCTCGCATCGGCGATGCGCACGCCGGCGACACCGCGCAGCCGCAGGCGCGAGTCGACCACCGCACCAGGGTCGTCATACCGCCCCATCCGGCAGGTGCCCACCGGGTGAAAGATGGTCGTGCCGATGTCGCCTGCCAAGCGCGCCAGCTCCTCCTCGCTCTGGAACTGCACGCCAGGCTTGAGCTCCTGCGGCCGGTAGCGCGCCAGCGCCGGCATGCCGACGATGCGCCGCGTCAACCGCAGCGAATCCGCCGCCACGCGCCGGTCGGCCGGTGTCGACAGGTAGTTGGCCATGATGCGCGGCGGGTCCTGCGGCCGCGGCGAGCGCACGTGCACGCTGCCGCGCGAGGTCGGATTCAGGTTGCAGACGCTGGCGGTGAAGGCGGCAAAGCGGTGCAGCGGCTCGCCGAAGGCCTCGAGCGACAAGGGCTGCACGTGGAACTCGACGTTGGGCCAGCGGTGCCGCGGCGACGAGCGCGTGAACGCGCCCAGCTGTGACGGCGCCATGCTCATCGGCCCGCTGCGCAGGAGCGCGTACTCGAGCGCGATCAGCGCCTTGCCCGCTAGCGAGTGCGCCATCGTGTTGAGCGTGCGCACGCCTTGCACGCCGAATACGGCGCGGATCTGCAGGTGGTCCTGCAGGCTCTCGCCCACACCCGGATGCTCGAGGCGGGGCGCGATGCCCGCCTGCTGCAGAACCGGCGCGGGCCCGATGCCCGAGAGCTGCAGGATCTGCGGCGTGCCGATCGCCCCCGCGCACAGGATCACCTCGCCGCGGCAGCGCCAGCTCTGCGCCGCCCCGCCGGCCACCGGCACGACCTCGATCCCCACGGCCCGCGGCGGCCCCTCCTCGGCCAGCAGCAGCCGGACGGTCTGCCAGCCAGTGCGCACGTCCAGGTTGGTGCGCTCGCGTGCCGGGCGCAGGAATGCCTTGCTCGCGTTCCAGCGCACGCCGCGGCGCTGGTTGACCTCGAAATAGCCCACACCCTCGTTGTCGCCGGTGTTGAAGTCATGGCTGGCCGGAACGCCGGCCTGCTGCGCCGCCTGCGCAAACGCGTCCAGGATGACCCAGGACAGGCGCTGGCGCTCGACCCGCCACTCGCCGCCGGAACGGCGCCCGCGAGGGTCGAAGCCACCCCCGCCATGCAGCGCATCGGCACCGCGCCAGTGGTCTTCGTGGCGCTTGAAGTAGGGCAGGCAGAAGTCCCAGCGCCAGGAGGCATCACCGCAGACCTGGGCCCAGGCGTCGTAGTCCCGCGCCTGGCCGCGCATGTAGATCATGCCGTTGATGCTCGAGCAGCCGCCCAGCACCTTGCCACGCGGGTAGCGCAGCGCACGTCCGTTGAGCCCCGGATCCGGCTCGGTGTGGTACAGCCAGTCGGTACGCGGGTTGCCGATGCAGTACAGATAGCCGACCGGGATATGGATCCACAGGTAGTCGTCGCGGCCGCCGGCCTCCACCAGCAGCACGCGTTTGTGCCGGTCGGCGCTCAGCCGGTTGGCCATCAGGCAGCCCGCCGTGCCCGCGCCCACGATGATGTAGTCCCAGCCCGGGTCCTCTGCGCTCATGCAAGCACACTAGGACCTGGCGCCCGGCCCGCCAAGCGGGGAAGCACACCCGCACAACCTCGCACCGGCCAAAACAAGGGTTTACCCTGTCGGCTACAAAACAACACTTGACGGCGCGGCACTTTACGGGCAAGCGAGCGGAGCGATCTAATAGCGAAGTCTGTGTCTGGATGCCGCGCCTTTCGCCCCAAGAACGAGGTCACGCAGGGTTGAAGCACCACATGGTTCCATTGCAATTTTGTTGAGGGCTTCTTCCGTGGGTAACAAACTTTACGTAGGCAATCTCGCCTACTCGGTGCGCGACGAATCGCTGCAGCAGGCGTTCGGGCAGTTCGGCCATGTCGCCTCGGCCAAGGTCATGATGGACCGCGAGACCGGGCGCTCCAAGGGCTTCGGCTTCGTCGAGATGGGGTCTGACGCCGAGGCGCAGGCGGCCATCAACGGCATGAACGGCCAGCCGCTGGAAGGGCGCGCCATCGTCGTCAACGAGGCCCGCCCGCGCGAGGACCGCCCCGGCGGCTTCGGTGGCGGCGGCGG